>CAZVAE010000090.1:0-7110 GCA_964624985.1 uncultured Isosphaeraceae bacterium
CCTTCGCTGTTGATCCAGATGATCCCGACCAAATTTATGTCAACAACGACAGTGGTTTGAATGCATACTCAGTTGCGTTCAAGGTCGTACAACATAACAACCCTGGAAACCCATGTATAACATCACCACCTACAAATAGCAACGCATTCCCTTGCACCGATACTGACGGACTACACCACTCTTCACAAAACTGGATCGAAGCTGTGACAGGTACATTTTGTGTTTGTGGATCTGGATGGATGACATTTTTAGAATTTCCTGCACTTTGTACTCCTAGTGGCGATTGGGTCCTTCGCTCTTCTTACACTCCTGTCAATTGCAACATTGAACCCGTAGCATGTTGTTTCAGTGACAACACCTGCTTTGACCTTACTCCAGAGGAATGCACAATTCTTGAAGGTACGTATCAATCAAATGGAACATCATGTGCGACATATGTTTGTGGTTCGGGTTCAGGCGCTTGCTGTGTTGAAGCAACTGGTAATTGTGTTGAATTCGATTTATCTACTTGTCAAATAGTAGGCGGTATTCATCACGGCGAGGGAACGACTTGTGCTTCAACAGTCTGCTTTCCTGAGGGGGCATGTTGCTTGCCAGACGGAACGTGTTCTGGACCAGTAACAGATACTGACTGCGTAGAACTTTCAGGGACATTCCAAGGCGATGGCACGTCATGTTCAACAGCAAACTGTCCTCAGCCAACTGCAGCGTGTTGCGGTGTAGATTGGTGCCTCGATTTAACCGAAGCAGATTGTTCTGCAGTTGGGGGAAGTTGGACAGATACCGATACGGCTTGTGCAGATCAAGAGGTTTGTACATCCTCTTGCCCTGCAGATCTAAATGCAGACAACGTAGTGAATGTCACAGATCTTCTCCAAATTGTCAATGATTGGGGTCAAACTGATAGCAGTTCTGACATTGATGGCACAGGGGTGGTAGATACCGGCGATCTTCTCGCTGTCATTGCTGCTTGGGGTCAATGCGGATAACCTACCTAAATGACGATTGCTTCATCTCGAACTCAATTTAGATTCACACTTCCAGATAAACCCGGCATCCTATTGGCTCTAGCTAATCGCCTGAGAGCAGCGGACATCGCGTTGCTTTCACTCTGGGCGAGAAGCAACGAAGATCAAACTTCTACGATGCGATGCATTCCTGAACGAGACAATCAATTCAGAGATTTTGTAAAATCTGCAGAACTCGATGCGATTGAAGAAAATGTGATCCATGTAAACACCGAAGACCACGGTGGTGATTTCATTCGAGTATTAGAAACTGTGGCTGGTCTAAATACAAACATTAATGGAATAGAGGCTGTCACCCTTCAAGGACAGACAGGCTGGATTATCACAACCGACAAGAATCAAATCCACTCTTTGCTTACCAAGATAAACTCGATATCTTGACTCTTATTCGTCCTGATCTTCCACTTGATCGATGAAACTTGACAACCTTCTTTTTCGAACTGGATGTTGCAACTTACGGATAGCTTTTGACTCGACTTGTCGTACTCGCTCACGAGTCACTTTAAAGATACGTCCTACTTCTTCAAGTGTATAGGTATATCCATCGCCAACGCCGTAACGTAACTTCAAAATTTCGCGTTCACGATAGGTCAATGTTTTTAACACATCATTGATCCGAGACCGCAACATTTCACTTGTAGCGGTTTCCGAAGGGGCCTGCTGCCTTTCGTCTTCAATGAAGTCGCCAAATTGAGAATCCTCTGACTCGCCAACTGGGCGGTCTAGACTTATTGGATGTCGAGAAATCTTCATCACTCGCTTCGTTTCTTCGTGAGTCATGTCTGCTGCTTCAGCAATCTCTTCCAACGTGGGTTCTCTGCCAATTTCTTGAAGTAGACGCTTTTGTATACCTCGAAGTTTTGACATAGTTTCAATCATGTGAACTGGAACGCGGATTGTACGCGCGTGGTCAGCAATCGCCCGTGTTATCGCTTGTCGAATCCACCAAGTCGCGTACGTTGAGAATTTATACCCTCGACGGTATTCATACTTATCGACTGCACGAATTAAACCGGTGTTCCCTTCTTGGATAATGTCTAGGAAGGGGAGCCCTCTGTTTCTATATTTTTTAGCAATTGAAACAACAAGACGCAGGTTTCCACCAGAAAGATCACGCTTAGCTTGATCGTATTCTTCAAAGACAACATCGATCTTTTTCAACCGTTCATCAAGTTGCTCAGGCGATTCAAGAACTAAACTCCGAAGTCCAGAGAGTTCTTCCTCCATGACTTCAATATCATCTGGTTCAAACTTACTGCTTCTTTTCTTTGCTAATTCAAGATCTCGATGAATCTGTTTAAACTTTTTCGAGATAGATTGCAATTTTCTTAAGAGTGGTTGAATTTTAGCCGTGCGTAAGCAACATTCTTCTAGTAGGGAAGCCAACTTTCGTCGCCTTGCTTGCATTCGAGTTCGAATTGTTTCAAGTTCTTTCTTGTCCAAACCGCCTCGTTCACAGAGCGCCCAATCATTTTCGTTTGCTTCAAGTAGTAAGCGCAATGTGGCGGTGTTTACTGGAATACGGCTTGCTACTTTTTGCTTTGCATTTTCTTCTGCGGTAGAAATACGCATTGTTCGATCAAATGGCAATTTACCATCATGAACCAAGTCTAAAATCTCAATCGCTTGAACCGCTGCATAATCAGACTCTAAAACCATTCGGCGAAATACAAATCGAGTTGATTCGATCATCTTCGCTAATCGAATTTCTTCTTCACGAGTCAAAAGCGAGATACTGCCCATTTGCGTTAGATACATACGGATAGGATCATCGATTCGTCTTGAGGATGCTTCAGCCAATGCTTGTGCAATTACTGCTTGAGTTTCTTCTTCATCAAGCAACTCGTCATCGGCATCAATATGGACATCATTCTTCGCATCTTTACCTTCATCCTCGGCAATCTCTGCTGTTTTTTGAGCTTTATCTTTCCAAGGAGTGTCTCTTTTGAATCGCAAATTTGTTTGCAGTGGAACAAAATAATGGTCCCACCCTCTTCGCATCCTAAAATCTTCACCGATAAGATCGATATCCAAACTTGAGATAAGGTGTAGCAACTCATCGATCTTCTCAGGTGACAAAAACTCGTCAGGAAGGGCAGCATTTAGCTCTTCATAACAAATCCACCCTCGATTGATACTTTCACGCAATAAGCCATCAAGACTTGGGTGAAAGACCGGAAGTGTTGCGCCTTTTCTGTTTTCTGCTGTTGTGGTCACGATATATCTCCTATGTAATCACAATGTTTCAAACTACATTTACTCTGTTTGTTCACGATGCATTCCTTGTTGCTTGTTGGCGACGAATCGATTCAATTGCCTCTTCAGCAGCTCTCGCTTTTTCTTCTGAGTTCGTTGCTCTTCGAACACCTTTTACTGCTTCTTCGATTGCCTCTTTCTCTATCGCATTTTTGAAAGCATCTAAAGTCATATTTAGTGCATACATCACATTTTCATATGTCTCACATATTCGCTGTCCGACAAAATAAAGCGAAGTTGCAATATTCTCGCTCTCTTCATCAAGTTCATCAATCAGTTCTGGCATCGAAAACAATGTCCCAGCGAGCAACCTAGGCAGAACATATGTCGCGATTTTTGATGCGATAGCGTCTACAAAACTCTCAACTTGTATCCCTGTTTCCTCTTCCCGAAAAATTGCTGATGATTCCGTAGGAGCAAACAAGAGTACTGCCAAAAATTCTCGTTCTGCAATCTGCCTCGCTTTCGATATCGAAACAGTTGGAACGTTAACTTCAGATGGCAGTTTGGTGTTTTGTACTTTGGAAACAACAGGGCGCCTTGAACGGAGTTCGTCTACGACTTCACTCATCGAAATCGAAAGAAGGGAAGCAAGTCGTTCGTATACAAAAGTTTTCTTTGTATTTTCAAGTTGCTCGATGCCTAATCGAGCCATCTCATTTAAATAAGAGTCAATGATGGTCTTCTTCCCAGCTATTGTCGTTTCATGTTCCAATTGCGACTGCAATCGATCCCACTTAAATGAGAGTGCATCTGTTGCATCCTCGATGCAGTCGTTGAAATGAGCTACATCATGTACTAAATCTGCGGGGTCTTTCCCTTCTGGCAACACGCAAATGAGGACATCAACATTTGTCTTAAAAAACACTTCAACAGCTCGATCCGCTGCAAGTTGGCCAGCATCATCACCATCAAACACGAGCACAACCTCATTGCACATCCGCGATAACTTGTCGGCATGTTCCGCTGTCAAAGCCGTTCCAAGAGTGGCTACTACGTTTGTAATGCCCGCTTGATGACATGCAATGACATCTGTGTACCCTTCAACCACAATTGCTTTTTTCTTCTCTCTAATCATTGTTCGTGCATGGTTATATCCATACAGTATTTTTGATTTGTGGAACAAAACAGACTCGGGGCTATTGATGTACTTCGGTTCATCTTCTTCGCGAAGTCGTCTACCACCAAAAGCGATTGTTCCGCCTGTTTCGTTTTGAATTGGGAACATCAATCGATTGCGGAAAGCGTCATAGACGCGATTCTTCTCTTGGTTCTTTTTAAGCAAGCCCGCCTCTAGACCGGTTTCGATTCTCTCAGCATTATCCTGCAACATCTCTGTCAAGAATGACCAAGAATCTGGTGAGACTCCAATTTGGAATTGCTCAATCGTGGCATCAGAAAAACCACGTGCATATAACTGCTGACGTGCTTTCTTCCCTTCACTTGTTTCATCTAATGCTTTTACATAGACTTCAGATGCCCATTTCATTGCACTGCTCATCTTGCTTCGAAGCGATGGTTCATCTTCGTTAACACGACCTGTAAGTTCAATTCCATTACGTTCTGCGAGAAATCGGAGGGCATCTGCAAATCCAATCTTCAAATACTCCGTCACAAATTTAAAACAATCACCAGATGCACCACACGCAAAACACTTATAAAAGGGTTGCTCTTTGTATGTAACGACTCGTAGCGAAGGTGAATGGTCGTCGTGGAATGGACAAATACCAACCCAATCTGATCCTTTTTGATGCAATGGTACAAATTCAGAAATCAATGCAACGAGATCAACGGCCTCTCGCACACGTTCTCTATCTGATGTGTCATACTTTCCAGTCTGGCTATTAATCGTCATACCTCTTTGTCACTCGCGTCCATGCAAGCCAATTCCCTATATTGCCCTTGAATCGATGTCTCACGAGAAAATCAATGTGAAACACACGCTGCAATTCAAAACCCTAACTATGTCAATGTTGGCGATGTACATGGGACATTGGGTGTTTGGACGTTCAGAGCTATGTTTCATAGGTGAATTGTCCCGAGGTAGGCCATGTTGCTGCCATCTGTATAATCTCATTAAGAGTACGCGAAGAACGCGTGCGGTCAACTTAATGCGTTGTTTTTTCGGACGTTTCCACAAAAAATTGTGGATTTTTTTCATTTTTCTATCATATTTTCAAAAACGAAGATGTTTTTGAGCTTTTTCATCTAGTTTTATTGGTATAGCCAGCTTCTTGAAGTTTTTGCTGGCGGGTGTATCCAAACTTCCGTTTCAACGGTTTTACCACCAAACCTTGCTTGATTGCTTTTGTTGAGACCTTTACGCGAACTGGTTTACCGTTCACAATTGCTCGAACATTGTGTAAATTAGGCTTAAAACGGCGTTTATCGTTTGCTGTTACTTTCAACCCGATTCCACCCTGGTACTTGGGTTTACCTCGGTAGCGAATCTTGCGACCAACTTTAGTTTTACGACCAGTAAAAAAACATACATTCTCTTCGACAACGTGCAAAAGGCCAAATTGAGAATAAACGCCTCTCAACTACAAAAAATGCATTCGAATCTCCACCAAAGGGGACTACATTGACGGTTTAGCCCTCTCTCTCAATTTCGCTTCATTCACGGTGCAACGAGGCGCTTTATGCAGATTCTTTCGCTGCTTTCGGCGGTTGCTGAAGTTTATCTAAATCCAGTCCATTCTCGATATCAACAGCGTCAATAAGATAGAGCGAATCTTGATTCTCTCGATCAGGCAAATCGTACATCACATCAATCATGAAATTATCGATAACCGCGCGTAATGCCCGTGCCCCAGTTCCTCGTTCCATCGCTCGTTTCGCGATGAGATGAAGTGCATCCTCCGTGAATTCAAGCTGTGCTGATTCAAGCGAAAATAGATGTTGGTACTGTTTTACAATTGCATTTCGAGGTTCGGTCAATATGCGAACCATTGCGTCTTCAGTTAATGGCATCAACGGAGTCACAATAGGAAGTCTTCCAAGTAACTCTGGAATCAATCCAAAATGAAGTATATCTTCTGTAGTGACCTGATCAAGCAATTCGGCTTGTTGTGCATGTGCTTCTAACTCATCACCTGCACCGCCCCCGAATCCAATTCTAGATTTACCAATCCGTTTTGAAATGATGTCACATATTCCATCAAACGAACCGCCACATACAAACAAAATGTTTGACGTATCCATTTGAATATATTGTTGCTCAGGATGTTTTCGGCCACCTTGAGGTGGTACATTTGCAACAACACCTTCAAGCATTTTCAAAAGTGACTGTTGCACACCTTCACCTGAAACATCACGTGTTATCGAAACATTCTGTGAAGTCCTTCCGATTTTATCGATTTCGTCGATATAAATAATGCCACGCTGCGCTGCATCCAAATCAAAATCTGCCGCTTGCAATAGTTTGAGTAGAAGATTTTCGACATCTTCTCCTACGTAGCCCGCTTCTGTTAACGTTGTTGCATCAGCAATCGCAAAGGGTACATTTAGAATTCGAGATAGTGTTTTTGCGAGAAGTGTTTTTCCTGTCCCTGTTGGACCAATCATAAGTACGTTTGATTTATCAAGTTCTACATCGCGATCCGCATTCTCAAGTTGTGATAATCGCTTGTAATGATTGTGTACAGCAACTGACAGGGAGCGCTTCGCTCTTTCTTGACCAATGATGTATTGATCCAAGTATTCATTAATCTGCCTAGGAGTCAGAATTGCACTGAAGGTAGGAGACGCGGCGGATATTCGGCGTCGTTCTTGTTTAAAGATATTTTGGCAGGCGGCTCCGGCTCACCGGAAGATTTTGATATCG
>CAZVAE010000091.1:0-3423 GCA_964624985.1 uncultured Isosphaeraceae bacterium
TTCAATTGCTCGACACGTTTGGAAGCCCACAATGGAAGACACCTACGACGCTCGTGGATCCAGAAGGTGGCACGATTATGGTTTCTGATATGAAACCCTCTCTTGATGGGAGTGTGATTTTATCTGCTGTTCAATACCTTACGTTTACTGGCACGAAACGATTAAAGGTGCAACGGCTCTTAAGCGATGGTACGTTCGCTTGGCCATCAATCGTAAGTGCAATGACGAGTAATTCATTGCAGTTTGGGAACTTTCCAAACTTTATCTCCGATGGAAATGGTGGTGGATTTTTTACTTGGTATGGAGTGAGTCCATTGCAGTGTTACGCTACAAAAATCTCTAGCGCCGGATTCAAATGGTTCGCAGGAGAAGTTCAAGTGGCTTCTGGTTTTGGAAGTACAGTAAGAGTGAATCCAGTTGGTGTTCGTGCAGGAAGCGATTTTGTCGTGTTCTATAGAATGTTAGATGCGAACCAGAGCAGCGATGGGGTTGGGGCACAGCGATTATCTACAAACGGAAACTTGATGTGGGATGATACGGGCGTTGTACTTAAGCCAATTTCAAATTTACAAGAGTATGGAAGTTTGACGGCTTCATATACAAACGATGGTTCATTCATCGCATTTACGCAGTCCCCATCGTTTGGAGATGATGTCATCATCGCGGCAAGTATCGATCAAAATGGTTTACCTACGTGGGATACGCACTTCATCAATGTTGCAACTACTCAATCAATTAAAAGCAGAATAGTTGCAACGAATGCAGATGGAGGTGTCGTACTTGCTTGGCAAGATGATCGAAGCGACGCAAATGATATCTATGGACAACGAGTGAATGGCGATGGGTCACTTGGCTTGCCATCGAGTTGTGAAGGTGACATCGATAATGATGGTTTTGTAGGTGTTAGTGATTTGCTCCGAATCATTGATGCGTGGGGAGCATGTACCTGCGATGAAGACCTAAATGGAAATGGGCTTGTCGGCGTCAGTGACTTGCTGCTGATTATCGATGCGTGGGGTAACTGTTCCTAAAGCACTTGTCCTCCTTTTGGGTAAAAGACCAAAACACTTCATAGGTATGTACTAGACCTAAAAAAGCCACACAGAGGCGTTGATGGGAGTCGCTGCCTCTGTGCGGACGGGTGGATGGCTTTTATGTAGACCTTGGTTGCTATGCGCTCTGCTTCATTTCCTTCGCTGAAGCATGTTCTTTCAATTTCTTTACGCCTCGGTACTTCCAATTGTTTACGGTTGATACTGGAACACCAAGTGAAGCAGAAGCTTCTTCGTAACTTAGACCTTCGCAAATGACAAGTCGTACTGCATCGCGTTCATGAGTTGGAAGAGACGCAAGAGCATCTGTGATTTCATCACTTGACCATTGTGGTTGTTCGGTTCGAAGTTTTCGAAGATCACGAATCGCTTCTTCTCGTTGAGAATCGATGTACTTATTCTTGCGCTGATCTTTGTTGTAACGACGTTTGATGAGATTGTCAGCAATCTTGATGAGATAACTTGATGAGATTGTTTTCTCTTCGAGTGCGTTTACTTGGAGAAGACGAGTGAATACTTCTTGAGCAATATCTTCAGCAGCGCTAGGAGCGAGTGATTTACGAGTAAAACAATACACGCGCTTGTAATACGCTTCGAAAAGTTCAAGAACGAGGTTGGCTCTGTGAGGTGATACTGGCACGACACTTTCTCCTTGTGTAAGCGACTTGTGACGATCCTTGGTCACGTAAGTCCACGGCTTGTACAAGACTCAACACGCAAACGCTGCGCTGCTGAGGACCCTGATTCGGAATGGTTTCCGGGTTGGGTCGATGCCTCGGTCTAGGAGGCACCTTCATGGTTCCAAATTGTCAAAACTTGGAGCAACATTCTGTTCCAAGTATCTACTCCTATGCTCGATATTCGATTTTGTGAACGTATTTGTTCAAAAAATGACCAAAAAGTTGCTCACAATGTAGACTGTATGTCTGAAACCACGTTTTAATGGAGTTAAACGCAGACTGATGTCACAATCAAATAAAAGAAAACAAGCAAAACATACGTCACACCACTCCTCTTCGCCGCAAAAAGCAGCTCCTAGAGGGCACATTATGCGTGTTTTTATGATGTACTTTGTCATCTTTGGAACGATATTGGCCTTCATTGGATTGATGGGAGATGATGGTCTGCCCGGATCGAGCTGGTTTATATGGCTCCTTGTTCTATTAACATTCGTCATTTCAATCATTGCTACGATTTCTCATGCTTCGAGTGGCAAGAAATCGAAGATTGATGAAATCGCAGAAAAGTGGTGATGTAGTGACATCTCACGCTCTTGTTCTCGGCGCCGGTATGGTGGGGTCTGTCATTGCTGAAGATCTGCTCGATTCTGGATTTCAAGTCACCATTGCCGACCGAACAGAGGAAGCACTTGCTCGAATCGCTGAACGGTCAAATGGCGCAGTGCACATACGCCAAGTAGATTGCAGTGACGTCGAAGTTCTCAAGGCGCTTTCTGAGGGAGTTGATATTGTCTTTGGTGCATTGCCAAGTTGGCTCGGCTTCGCCGCGTTAGAAACAATGATTCAATGCAATACACCAATGTGCGATATTTCATTTATGGCTGAAGACGCACGAGCGTTAGACTCGTTGGCAAAAGAGAAAGGAACGACATGTATCGTAGATATCGGAGTTGCCCCGGGGATGAGCCACATCTTGTGTGGGTACGCGGTGCACCTTCTTGATACATGTCAGCGACTTGACATTGTCGTTGGCGGATTGCCAGTTCAACGAATCTGGCCATACGAATATAAAGCGCCGTTTAGTCCAAGAGATGTCATTGAACAGTATATTAGACCAGCAAGAATTGTCGAACATGGTTCGATTGTGACAAGACCTGCACTTTCAGAATGTGTCAATTTGAATCTACCTAAGATTGGTACATTAGAAGCATTTAATTCTGACGGGCTCCGAACATTATGTGATACGTTGGATGTTCCTTTTATGAGGGAGCGAACGTTACGGTATCCTGGGCATGTTGAACAGATGCGTGCACTAAAAGAAGTCGGCTTTTTTAGTGAAGAGAAGATTGACGTTCAAGGGCAAGATGTTCGCCCTTTAGATCTGACTGCTGAAATTTTAATGGCAAGTTGGAAGTTTGAAGATGGTGAGGAAGATCTTACTGTCATGCGGGTGGAAGCGGAAGGTACGCAAGGTGGAGATCACGTAGAACTGAGATGGGACTTGCTTGATTATTACGATACAGAAAAACAGCAATCAAGCATGGGTCGAACGACTGGGTTTCCAGCTGCAGCAATGGGCAGGATGATTGTTGATGGGACAATAGAAATGCCCGGAGTACATCCGCCCGAAACGTTTGGTCAGGATGAAACCATAATCAGGCGTTTGCTTTGTGATTTAGAATCTAGAGACG
>CAZVAE010000091.1:3433-7054 GCA_964624985.1 uncultured Isosphaeraceae bacterium
TTAATTTCCATAAAAGTAAGGATTCAATTCGATGACAGCGATTGGGATTATTGGTGCTGGGATGATTGCAAATGTCCACGCGGAGGCTGCGAACGCTGTGGGTACAGAAGTTGCCGTTGTCTATGATCCGAGGGAACAGAAGATGAAGACATTTGCAGAGAAGCATACGTGTGATGTTGCCACTTCAGCTGATGCCTTGTTGTCAAGAGGTGATATTCAAGGTGTAGTCATCGCGGTTCCAAATGATATGCATGCTCCTCTCGCAATCCAAGCATTGCAAACTGGACACCATGTCCTTCTCGAAAAACCGATGGCGATGTGTTTAGAGCAGTGCGATGAGATTATTGCGGCGAGAGATGCATCTGGAAAAGTGTTGCAACTTGGTTTTGTCTGCCGCTATGCACCTGCTGCAATGAAAGCAAAGGAAATCATCGACTCTGGGAAGATAGGTGACGTGCTCCATGTACAAGCAACGCTTCTACGGCAAAGAGGGATTCCAGGACTCGGCAGTTGGTTTACCACAAAGGCAAGAAGTGGGGGCGGGTGCTTGATTGATATTGGAGTCCATCTCATCGATGTCGCAATTCATATAACTTCATGCAGCGCCCCGACACGTGTGTCAGGTACGTGCAACCAGTTATTCACTCTTGATACCTATGCATACGATGAAATGTGGTCTTCGCCGAATTTAGAAGGGATGTTTGATGTCGAAGATCGAATCAGAGCGAGAGTACTTGATGAACAAGGTGTGTCGTTTCAGTTCGATGTCTCTTGGGCAACGCATCTTCCAGAACATACATTGAAGGATGGTGTCATGATTGAAGGAAGTGAGGGGGCTCTGGTTGTCGATTTATGGAGTAATGAATTGATGTATGGGTTTTCGATCGACGGAGTTCCAAACAAAGAAACGATTTCCTTTCCAGTTACAGAAGCTTGGGATGATGCGTTTCATGCTGAACACCGCGCGTTTGCAAATGCGATGCGAAATGGTAAACTCGATTCTGGTGCAGGGAGTGGAGAAGATGGGCGGCTCGTCCAGTCCATCGTAGAAGCGATGTATGCATCTGATGCTGCACGCAAAGAAATAACGATTGCTTGAAGCAATCGTTATCTCAAAAGAATCAGAATTCAATGTAGAAATGAATCAATCGTTTACATTGGCAAGTGTCGCTTGATATTCTTCTAGAGTTGCGACGATTGAATCAGCCATGACACTTTCGTCGATGTTTTCAACAGCTTTTTCTTGCCAAGCAATTGCTTTGTAGCGATCGCCCATTTCCCAATAGCATCGTGCAAGCGTATCTAAAATCATCGGATCTTCGTATCCAGTAAGTTCGCAACCACGGTCAGCAACTTTGAGTGCGAATTCCAAGTTTTGGTACTCGGCAGGAGTTTCATCAACGATTCCCCAAGCCAATGCATTGAGTGCATTTGCATTATCCCAATTTGACTGTGCAATTTCCTCTGCCCAAGTGTAGGCAGCAGTCATATCTTCTTTACCAGTAAGTAATGCATTGAACTTCATGTCTGCAAGACTCGGGTTCGGTCCATACTCTGCTGTGAATTCGTCAATCGCTGCGATGTACGCATCCCAATCTTCGTCGATTTGAGCGTTTCTAAGGGTTGCTCGGAATGCCATCATTGCTTGTTCTTCTGCTTGTTCTTTTTGGAATGCTGCAGTTGCTGCTGCAATATCCCATGTTCCGTTGACGACTTCAGAAAGTGGTTCATCCATGCTCATCGGGTGACCAATCCAAGCAACTTTGCCATTGCCATCAATGATGAACGCTGTAGGAATTCCATTTTGACCGGCAGCTTTCATGTATGCATCACTCGTGGAGCGATCAGGGTCAACGGCAACGGTGTATCGCATCCTGTCGTCGTTTACGGCTCCATCTATTTTGCTAGTTTCAGCTAAGAAGTCAGTTACCGTTTGCAATTCTTTCTCACTGGATACACCGATAATCTTAACGCTTTCGCCATATTCATCTTGAAGTTCACTGAGATGAGGCATGGAGTAGAGACAAGGCCCACACCAAGTCGCCCAAAATTCCATGACGTAGACCTGCCCGTCGTTAAAGTTTTCAATAGCTCCACCCTTCACCCAATGGTCAACCGAAATCGCAGGCGCATCATCACCTATGGAGAGTGCTTCAATTGCAACTGGTGCCTCGGGGGTACCAGCAACATCAGCAACAATTGGTGGTTGTTGAAGTGGCGTTGCAGGGATACTCTCAGTTTTTTCTTGAGATTGGCATGCAACGATTGTGAGACACGTTAATCCCGAAAGTCCAATGGTGAGTGATTTGTGCATTGAATTCTCCTTTTTCTTCTTACACGTTTATAGAGTGTAACAATTATTGGGAGAGCGGGGCAAGCAACGTTGTTGCGACAACGTCATACGCCGCATGCGTACCGGCAACAACTCCAAAACCGCGGATTACGTACAGAAAACCAAGATAGAGCCCCGCTGTGAAAAAGAAGAACAGGATGATGGCTTCTGTTGTTCCAGCGTTTGGTAAATCGTGATATAGCGCAAACACGATTGAAGAAATAACTACACCAAACCCCAATCCTTCTACATCACTTCTTTTAAACATCGAACACACCACAGTATGAATCCCTGCGATGAGCACCATTCTGAACAACAGCTCTTCATAGAGTCCTGCACCGATACTCACAGCAACTTTTTCAAACAATCCGAGTTGATGTATGTTCGATGTGGTTGCTGTTGCAGCATAACCGCCAAGCACAGCACCAAACAATAATAGTGGAATTGAAAAAGCGACTGATTCTATGGCCATAAATGCAAGAACATGTACTTTAATCGTCCATTTATTCTCAGTGAAGATGTGCCAAATCAATAGAGTAGCAATGATTGCGATACCGCCAAGCCATAATCCTTGCGTCGGAGGCATGTCGATTTGTTCGAAGAATCGAACAAGATGATCATGCGCCTTTATCTGGATATTGCTATTCGATGAATACAGTGCAATCTCATAAAAGATGATCAAGGGAAGCAGAAAAACGAGCATGTACAAGGGCTGGCGAGATAACTCGCTGTACGGAGGTGTTCTTGATGGACCACGTTTTGCGAAGCGTAGAGGCTGCGGCATATGCGCAATGATAGCGTGCGGATTGAAGGGGATGCTTTACGCTTGTTTGAGTTCTTTGAGTCGGCGTGAAAAACGACTTTTACGGCGAGCGGCCGTATTTTTATGCAGAGTGCTTGTGCAAGAAATCTTATCAACGAGGCCACAATATTTTGTGAATTCAGTTTCAGCCAATGCTACATCTTTCGATGCAATTGCATCTAAAAATGATTTTGATTGTTCCTTAATGCGTCGTTTTCGCCAGTGATTAACGGCACGGCGTTTTGCATTTTGTCGAACATCTTTTTTCGCGGATCGTGAATGTGCCACTATGGATCTCCAATTACCTGTCTCTGAGCCACAACAAAGTGGCGAACAGGGAATTATCCCAAAAACTAGCAGGAAGTCAACCCTCTACAAATGAGTTCAAGTAGCCATATAGCAACCTATGTGGTATTCTCCCGCCTTCCAGACTTGCGGGTGTAGCTCAACTGGATAGAGCATCGGTCTACGAAACCGAAGGTTACAG
>CAZVAE010000092.1:0-6970 GCA_964624985.1 uncultured Isosphaeraceae bacterium
ACCGGCGCCGGCGTGGTCGCCGGGGTCGTCGAGCTGAGCCAGGCCGACGCCCACCACCCCGACAACCCGGATAGGCTCATATGGAGCAACCCGGCGCCCCAGGGCAATCACCCCACCCACCTAGAAGAACAAGTAAATCATCGACAGCTACTTTTCCATCACTGTTAAAATCAGCTGCACATCCATTGCACTCGCCCCATGCGGCGATGAGTTCTAGTAAATCCGCGATATTGACTCTATCATTCCCATCTAAATCACCAACGCAACCCAATTCGAGGGTCACGCGCAATGAGCCAGATACAGATGAATATCCTACACCGTTTGGCACTCCTGCTACACGAATAAAGATGGTCTCACCTTGATCGACCCGCAAGTATGCGCCTCCATATACACCATCACAATGCAGATTGTCACATGCAGATGCAGCATTTGAACAACTGTCAAACATAGTCACAGTAGTGCCTGTTTGAGCGCCGCCACCTAAGTCTGGACACGTCGTGGCTTTCAAGATACCAGACGTTTCCGCAGTAAAGCCAAACCACGCAGATTTGTCTGAAGTGACATCTCCGTTGCATAGCATCGCTCCATCGCCTTGTGCTCCTGCAGTATTGAAACTCCAATTGCCTTCTTGAATAGGCATTGCAATCTCACATTTGTAATTTGATGTTGGTTCTGGAATATTTCTAAAATCCAGTCGAAAAGTTCCCGGATTATCGGGATATAAACTACCAACACGAATGAGATATGTTTCGCCTGCTTCGGATACCCATGATGTAGTTGCCCCAAAATCTGTACCACAATCTTCATGACCTTCCGAACTACACCGCAATAACGGCAACTCTTCATTATCTTTATGTACAGAAATGACACTTGCGAAATCTGTATCTTCAGAGCAGGTTGTTACTTCGATTAGTCCGTTTGTCTCAGCATCAATTCTAAACCACATGCCATGAGTAGAGCTCTGTGCACATGGAAGCGAGAATGTCACTTGTGGCATATTCTCGGTTGACCAAGGCCTAGACTCAGACAGTGATATAGGGAATTTCGGATTAGA
Source organism: uncultured Isosphaeraceae bacterium (assembly GCA_964624985.1). Taxonomy (GTDB): domain Bacteria; phylum Planctomycetota; class Phycisphaerae; order Phycisphaerales; family SM1A02. Next base: position 1,055 of record CAZVAE010000092.1, read on the forward strand.
CCCATGAATAGCATTGGGTTTCACAAACGCTTCATACCATCCAGCAGTAGGCGAATCTCCTTGACCCCCGATACGCACTTGATACGACTTGCCACCTAGGACATGTGCAATGGCAGGCCCATTTATATTCGTTGAGCATGAAAGCCCAACGATTTCGGTTGGACTCCCTTGAGAATTGAGCTCGTAAATTGCAACAACGTCGGTGACTCCTTGTTCGCCTGAATATCCTTCAGCAGGTTCCGCAGCTTCAGCGATACCAACTTCGAGTTCACCATCGTCTTCGATATCAATTTGCCAAAAGAGACTAGGCCCCATTGGCGGCACACCGGGACAGTAGGGTGGGTCCGGATCATCATCAGCACCGCTGGTATCTGCCCAGAATGAAACACCGTGATACGCGATTACACTAAGTGGCATCATGATGGCGTCATTGAATAACCCATCACCTTCAGTAACGGTTAACTGAGTCGCTACCCAAGTTGTATTGTTCGAACTCCAATCATCATAGTCATAGTCCGAACCGCCAGTTGTGAGCATTAATCCAACATAATAAGTTCCAGGATCTACCCCATAACTGACAGTCCTGGAAACATCTCCTCGCCAATCATCATCAAAAGAAAATGTACCAAAGTTTGTGTAACCACCAACAAGATGGTCATTCGTTGTAATCGTTCGGTTTTCAGATAAGTAGACTCGTAAGCGGACTCCCGAAACAGATGAATCGGACATGTTTTCTACAAAAACATTTTCGATGGTAAAGGAATCGCCTTGTTGGACTGTAGTTGGGTTTAATGTGGAGTTCGTAATCGAACCATCGGCATAGTACGATTCCACTCCCATATCTTCGATATCTTCTCTTGTTCCTTGGTCGCCATAGAGCATGTTAAGAAGTTTTGCATCTCTACGGTGTAGGCCAACGGGCCCCTCAACATGATACGTTTGATTGTTGTACATAATTGTTGGACGGTTGTACTGGTACGTTTCTGTTCCACAAGAGCCAGTTTCAAAACCGATTGCGTGACCCATTTCGTGAATCATCGTTTTTTGGAAATGCCATTGGTCGGTTGTTCCAAAGGAATCGTCCAGCGTATAGACGAATGTCTTGTCAGGATTCAGAAAAATATCTGCTTCTGAAATCTCATCACAACCACTCCCAGACCACGTGACACATAGCCCGCGTCCTCCAGAACTCCATCGATAACTCGGGTCTCCATACACATCTTCTAACGTATCACTATCAATCCAACCGCAAATTTCAGATTCACCGTTCGGTGCGTTCCAGCCTCCATCGTCATCTGAGTACCTAAACACATCGAAATATTTATTGAATCTTGCCATCATACTATTGTTGTATGAAAAGCTTGTCCAAGATTCTGGAACCTGCTCCATAACTCGATATAAATCAGCATATCCACACCCACATAATGATGATCCTCGTTCAACTGCAGGAATTGTTGATGCATGTCCGTTCAAGATGTAAGGTTTCGGTTCTTCATTGCGTGCTTGATAAATGAGTTCAAGCATTTCATCTAAGGTCAACGCAACTGTCGTTTCAGTTGGTATTGCAGTTACAGTATTTCCATGTTCACTTGTATCTATTGGAGTTGCTCTTGTGATTGGCTCTCGGTAGAGCGTTGCTCGGCCATCTTCAACTGAAGTAGCACGGACACTTGGGCTTAGGTGTCCATACTTAAGTCCGGTTATTGGTCGGTACCCCCATGCGAGAGGATACGATAGACCATCACTTCCTTTTACAACATGAAATACACCTTCGAGAGCGCCTAACGTTGGAGATGAGAGTAGCGCATCAGGATCTTCTGCGAATACAAGGTAGCGTCCTCCAACTTCCCATTGAGGTTGGCAGCAGACACTGACAATTTGGTCATCCATTGTTCCTCCAAGTTGACGGATGATAAGTCTTTTATCTTTGCCAAGTTTGCCACAAACGAGGTGATCAACTTGGAAGGTAATGTTTGAAACAATAAAATCAGTTGATGTTCTTTCCGGAGTGACGTCAACAACTCTTCCAATGAATATGGCTTTAGGAGTCGTTGCCAATTGTTGGAATGTTGGTGATTCATGATCACCATTACTTGTTGAAACTAACATCAAAGTGCTCGCAATGATTGCGACAGTTACAAACAATAAGTCTTTTGGTATTCTGATTTGTTTCATTTCAATCTCCAGCAGGGATCTAAAGGACATCCAATGTAGACGGAGCACCTCCATCTCTCTCCGTTTTTAATTATTGACCAATTTACCTATAGGAGCAATAGAAAATTATGCTAATTGGAACTATTTGTTAGGAGGAAGGGACTCATTGAACAAAACAGGTGAAGCTCTACATTACGTTGCATACAATGATTGCAATAAGTTTGATAAAATGTACAAAGGTACTCAAACAATGACTTTGACATAGGCTAAATTCTGATTAATTTATGAAAGATTATTACGTAGCAACATTTTATAAATTTACGACGCTTGAAGATTTTTCTTCATTGCAGAAGCCAATCGAATCGTGTTGTAAAGACAATGACGTACGTGGCATTATTCTCCTTGCTCGTGAAGGTATCAACTCAACAATCGCAGGACCAAAAGAAGGCGTTCTACGTGTTCTTGAATTTCTTAAGTCAGATCAACGCCTTGCCGATTTGGCATGGAAGGAATCAAGCTCGCCTACACAGCCATTCCGCAAACTCCGAGTTCGACTCAAAAAAGAGATTGTTACGATGGGTGTCGAGGGTATCGACCCTGCTCGATTGGTTGGCACATACGTGAAACCAGAAGAATGGAATGCCCTTATCAATGATCCGAATGTCATTGTCGTTGACACAAGAACTGATTATGAAGTAGAAATTGGGACATTTAAGAACGCAGTGAATCCAAACATCATTTCATTTGGCGAGTTGCCCCAATGGTTGCATGAAAATATTAACAATGAAGAGCAACCACGGGTTGCGATGTTTTGTACAGGCGGGATCCGTTGTGAAAAATCGACTGCGTATTTGAAGGAAGCCAATCTCGACGAAGTGTATCACCTAGAAGGTGGCATATTAAAATATCTTGAGCAGATTCCTGAAGAAGAGAGTCTTTGGGAAGGTCAATGCTTTGTATTTGATGAGCGGGTTTCTGTTGGGCATGGTCTCGAAGTTGGAGAATACGAACTTTGTAGGGCATGTCGATTTCCGATTAACCAAGATGATAAGTCTTCACCACACTTTCTTTTAGGTGTGAGTTGCCCAAGGTGCTATGACCAAACCAGCCATACTCAAAAGTCAAGGTTCGCTGAACGTCAAAAACAAATTGAACTTGCGAGAGAACGAGGCGAATGCCACGTGAAAGAGTAACTGAGTACATGGTTCAAAATCAACGACCTAGGATTCGACCTCCGCGACGGTTTTGGGATCGAGTGCTCGAAACAATAGCAATCATTGCAACCATTTTGGGCATACTTCTCGTCTTCCAAGCATGGCCTGGCTTGCCAGACACAATCCCCATACACTTTGATGCCGCAGGAACGGCAGATGGCTTTGGCCCAGCAGGGTGGATTTGGTTGTTTCCCGCTATCGGCATCGTGATGATTCCTCTCATGTTGTTTTTGAGATTGTTCCCGTGGTTAACGAATTTGCCAATTAAAATCACTGAAGAAAACGCAGAATACCAATACACGCTCGTTGTTCGATTGATGAGTTTGCTGTCCTGCGTTAGCTCTCTCCTTCTCTTGACACTAATTTATGACACTATTTCAATTGCAGGAGGAGGAACTTCTCTGCTAGGAAGTTGGTTTATACCTCTGTTTGCTGGCGCGATTATTGGTTCGCTTTTGTGGTATTTCTTTAAGGTCTTTAAAGGTCGCTTAATCTGCTAAAATAGCGGGTCTATGCCATCTTTATCCAAAATCATATATACCCACACCGATGAAGCGCCGGCGCTTGCGACGTATTCATTTTTGACGGTAATTCGTGCATTTACTGCATCTTCTGGAATAGAGTTTGAATCGAAAGATATCTCACTTTCCGGTCGGATTCTTGCTCATTTTCCAGAGTGTTTAACGGAAGAACATCGAGTCCCAGATGCACTGGCTGAACTTGGGGAACTTGTCAAAGAACCGACTGCGAATGTCATTAAACTTCCAAACATCAGCGCATCAATTCCTCAGTTGAAATCTGCAATTGCTGAATTGCAATCCAAAGGATATGCGATTCCAGAGTATCCCGACGAACCATCAACAGATGAAGAGCGTGCAATTCAAGCAACCTATAACAAAGTCAAGGGAAGTGCTGTCAATCCAGTACTACGCGAAGGGAACTCAGATAGACGAGCACCAAAAGCAGTTAAAGAGTACGCCCGTCAAAATCCACACCGTATGGGCGCATGGTCACCCAAAAGCAATACAACTGTCTCGCACATGCAAGGTGGTGATTTCTATTCCAATGAGCAATCCGTAACTGTGCTAAATGCAACTACAATTTCCATCACTCTTGAAACCAACGATGGCACTCAAGTACTCAAAGAAGGACTTGATTTGCAAGCAGGGGAAATCATTGATGGCACCTTTATGAGCAAAAAGGCGTTGATTTCGTTTTTAGAAGAGCAAGTGTTAGTAGCAAAAGAAGCAAGTACATTGTTCTCGCTTCATATGAAAGCAACAATGATGAAAGTATCTGACCCAGTTATTTTTGGGTATGGCGTACGAGCGTTCTTCAAACCACTCTTTGAAAAGTACGGGGACTTGTTTGAGGAACTCGGTGTTGATGTACGCAATGGCTTCGGTGATGTCGAAGCAAAAGTATCTTCATTGCCTGAAGATAAACAAAACGAGATTAACACTGATATCCAAGCGATCTATGCTTCACGTGGGGTCGCGATGGTGGACTCAGACCGTGGAATCACGAATCTGCATGTTCCAAGTGACGTCATCATTGATGCGTCGATGCCAGCGATGATTCGCACTTCAGGGCAAATGTGGAACGCTGAAGGCAAACAACAAGACACAAATTGTGTAATTCCTGATTCTTCGTACGCGGGCGTTTACCAAGCAGTCATTAACTTTTGTAAGGAACACGGCGCATTTGACCCAACAACAATGGGTAGTGTTTCAAATGTTGGATTAATGGCGCAAAAAGCAGAGGAGTATGGTTCGCACGACAAAACATTTGAAATCCCCGCCCCAGGAATTGTAAAAGTCGAAGACCGAGATGGCACGGTCTTAATGCAGTTTGAAGTTGATGAAGGCGACATATGGAGAATGTGCCAAACCAAAGACGCTCCGATTCGAGATTGGGTAAAACTTGCAGTGAACCGCATGAGGGCAACAGGAAAGCCCGCAGTGTTTTGGCTAGACGCAAACCGTGCACACGACGCTGAAATTATTAAAAAGGTAGATGCCTATCTTCCTGAGCACGACACTGCTGGTTTAGAGTTCCACACCATGGCCCCAGAAGAAGCATGTACCTATTCATGCGAACGGTGCAAAGAAGGGCTTGATACGATTTCGGTGACTGGAAATGTCTTGCGTGATTATTTGACGGATTTATTCCCAATCCTTGAAGTTGGAACCAGCGCGAAAATGTTATCTATAGTGCCATTGATGAATGGAGGAGGGCTCTTCGAAACTGGAGCTGGTGGTTCAGCACCGAAACACGTGCAACAATTTGAAAAAGAAAATCATTTGCGATGGGATTCACTTGGTGAATTTTTAGCAGTTGCTGCATCGCTTGAACATCTTTCGCAGGTCTTCGACAATCCACACGCAAAAATGCTTTCCGAAACATTAGATGATGCATCAACACAATATCTGCTGAATGACAAATCCCCATCACGAAAAGTGGGCGAGCCTGACAACAGAGCAACGCATTATTACCTCGCCCTGTACTGGGCGAAAGGACTCGCTAATCAGACACATGACACTGAATT
>CAZVAE010000093.1:0-6860 GCA_964624985.1 uncultured Isosphaeraceae bacterium
GATGATTGCATGTACTCTTGAGATTGGGACATATCTATTACGTTAAACTCCGTGCTGCTGCTTCAACAGTTTCGTGTGTACTAAAGACTCGTTCAAGTCGTGTAAGCTCAAACACTCGCTGCACTGACTCTGGAACAGAAACAAATTGGAGTTTAAATCCATTTCGATTTAGTTCATCGGACAACCAGAGGAGCGACTCTAGCCCAACCGAGTCAATCAACGTTAATCCTTCACTCTCAATAATGACATTTGAGTCAAACTGTACTATGTTTTCTCGGACGTCCCGCTGAAAACGGTCGGCTTCTTCTGCTGTCAACTCCCCTGTGAGTGTTAATACAGTTGCGGCGAGGTGTTTTTCATACGTTAATTTCATGCCGCTTCCTTTGTTGTTGAGGGAGTTCCTGCTTGATGTTCAATCATCATCCGCTCCCACTCTGAGAAATCGAGGTTAAAAAAGAGTTCTGCTAGATTGGGGTCGAACTGCGAACCAGAAACTTGTTGCATTTCATCAAGTACAGATTGCCTTGTTAACGCATTACGGTACGTTCTGGTTGAAGACATCGCATCAAATGAATCTGCTAAAGTAATCATGCGGGCAACAAGTGGGATCTCTTCACCTGAGATTCCATGTGGATAACCGCCACCACCAAATTTCTCGTGATGGTGTAGCACACCTCCAAGAATGTCTTCCATTTGTGGAATGTCGCGTAGAATCCTCGCTCCGATTTCAGGATGTTTTTGGATGGAGACATATTCTTCTTCCGTTAAACCACCTGTTTTTGTGAGGACAAATTCTGGAACTCCGATTTTACCAATATCGTGTACGAGGCCTGCGATTCGATATCGATCAACTTGATCTTCATCTAAGCCATACGCTTCTGCAAGTTGTGCTGTCAACAATGCCACTCGTTGAGAATGACCACAGGTGTACTTATCTTTCGCATCAATTGAGTTTGTGAGCGCTTCGAGTGTCCCCAAGAACGTTGCGTTCAAATCTTCGTACAACATCGCATTCTCGATGAAGATGCCTAATTGAGTTGCAGTCGCTGACAGCAGTTTACTGTCGACAGATGATGCCGAATAATCATCGCCTTGTTTATCTGCAGCGATAAGCACGCCTACAACTATTCCATCCTTTATGATCGGTTCGATTATTGTCGCAGGACCGAAGTGCGCTGCCAGTTCGTCATTTTCATTTGCAATTTGAGTCTTAGGAGAATAGATAGATTCAACCATTTTGATTTTGTGCTCTAAATGACTTCGTATCTGAGTCTCATGACTTGCAAACACTAGCGAGTTGCCTGGATTCGGTAATTTGTCGCCTAGCTTCAGCTGCACACCTACCCAAGCATATGGCAGTGTTTGCAAGAGCTCCAGACACGCAAGTTCAATGAAGCGCTCAGGATGATTGACTGAATTCATGCTGCTCGTCATCGTGTACAACATGCTTATCTCTTCGTATGTATCAGCGAGCTCTTGTCCAACATGATCGACTGAACGTTTGTTTTGCTCACATTCACTGCTTGATGCACAGGCCAACTGAAACATTAACGCGACCCTCATCACTTCTTGGGAAGAAACAGGGTTAATTGACCGAATCAAGTCGCGAATTACCGTTATGTCTGCACTGCTTGCTTGACAAAGTGCATGAAAATACTCGCCATCACAAAGAGTGTCTGTGACGATGATGCCAATGGAATATCCAGAGATTCGTCTGTTCTCCATTTGTGAAACAGGCGCACACCAAACTCCTGTAAATGCTTCAAATGGTTCAATCTTTTGCGATGATTCCCACGTCGCGATTTGATCCGAAATCGCACGTTGAAGAAGGGGTGATGATAGCAACAGATTTGTGAGCCAGTCGCTCTCCGTTGCAAGTCTCAATGTGCCACTGCAATCTGAATTGATGATAGCAACACCATACTGTCGCATTTCCTGTTCGAACTGAGGCGAAACTGATTGTCTTGCTTTAACTTTAATACTCACGCTGCCTCCGAATCGCCAATTGGCCGAGCAGGGATATCTTGAAGTAATGAAGCACACAGTTCTGCAATGCCCCTTGGGCTAAATGGTTTGCTGAGTACTTCTTTTATGTTTGGGATGTCAGTGTCTGTAGATTCGAGCGCATGTCCCCTTGCAGTTAAAATCACCACTGGAATGCTTGCTGTCGATTTGTTTGACGCAAGTTCGCTAGCAAACTCTAAACCATTCATATATGGCATTTGCACATCGGAGATGATTAGATCTGGATGCTTAAACTTTACTTGGAGCAATGCGTCTTCGCCATCAACAGCTGTGATAACGTGATACCCAATGTTGCGTAGTTTCAATGAGAGCACTTGAAGAATGTGTTCTTCATCATCAACAATCAAAATTGTATGTGTACGATTCATCATTGTTATGCTGCTACTTTAAGACTGCAATCTCCTACTGGAATAGAGAACCAAAATTTTGAACCCATACCTAATTTAGATTCCACGCCGATTTGCCCACTGTGTAATGTTTCGACGATGTGACGGCACAAGTTAAGACCAAGCCCTGTACCGTTTGCCACACGGCGGTAATTTTCTACTCGATAAAACTTGTCGAAGACCTTTTCTGTTTGATCTGGAGCAATTCCAAGGCCCGTGTCTGCCACTGAGAAGTGAAGGCTGTGCGTTAAGTTTTCTGTATCTGCAGTGAGAGTAATTCTTCCGCCTTCTGGGGTGTATTTGATTGCGTTTGAAAGTAAGTTGACTACAACTTGATACAACATGTCTTCATCACCATTTACTGTCAAATCTACGGATGCGAGCGACGTATGTATATCGAGCTCTTTCGCTTGCGCTTGTGGTGTCATGGTGGTCACTGCTCTTTTTACGAGTACTCCAAAGTCAACTCGATCTCTATCGATGTGCATCAAGCCCGCTTCAATTCGGCTGATGTTCAATAGATTGTCAATCATCCGCTGCAGACGCTGCGTTTCTGTAGAGATAACACCATAGAATTCTTGGCGTACGCCTTCATTTTTGGCATCCCCATCAACAAGCATTTCAATGTATGCAGAGATTGATGAAAGTGGCGTTCGTAACTCATGGCTTGCTTTGGAGACAAAGTCACTTTTCAATCGAGCGATTTCACGTTCCTTCGACAAGTCTCGTAAAACGATAACGACCGCATGCATTGGCTCATCCGTTCGTCCAACAGATTGAAGGTGTACTTCATATGCCACTTGCTGGTCATCAATTTGAATTTCTTGTTCATATTGACGCCCTTCCTTGGGTAAGCCACTGCGAGCGTCTGCAATTGTTGCAACGAGTTGGTGGTCAAGAATAACGTCTTCAAATGGAAGACCAGCGATGTCGGTTTGATTGTCTGACAATAACCCCGCAGCACAACCGTTGGCATGTAATATCTCACCATGTGCATCAATCACGATAACAGCATCTCGAAGTACATCGAAGACAGCTTCAACTTGACGCCGGCGAGTGCGGTCAATGCAACCATGAATTTTGGCAGACTCAAGTGCTGCTTGAGCTTCATCGACGTCAAGTTTTGCTGCTTGCATTGCTGCGTAGGCAGTAGATTCACGATGCTTCCACTTCAATGCAAACATCAAAGCAATGATTGCTACTACAGTCATGCAAGAGACGATTGTGATTGAAATTGGATCTGTAAACACGTGAGTCTGCCTAGGGTTGTGAAACCCAGCAGACGGCTGTGTCTACGGAGTTTCGGGGGAATCGGGATGCACACTCACAATAGGCTGGCTTCCCTCTACCAGTTCTTGGTCGTGTGACCCAACCACCACTTCGGCGGTTTCAGAGTGCAAATCAAGTGAGATTGGGACTTCTGCACTGTTTTTTGTGTTTTTTGCGACCACTTTGAGTAAGGATTGAATGCCGTCAATGCTGTTATCGGACTCTAATAATGAGAGTTTGGTTTTCGCTTTCTCATGGTTATCTTCGTGCAACGCAGCGATACCTTCAAACAATGCGCCTTCTCGTAAATCGGGGGCAAGTTTTGTGATATGTGCGCCACAGATACCTAGACGTTTGTAATCACCCATTTCCCAAGAGATGAGACCCAAGTCGATCCATGCTCTGGGATCATCCGGCGTTTCTCTTGTCACCATTAGGCAAAGGTTTCGCCCTTCTATGACTCGACCTGTAGCACTTAAACATTTTCCTTTAATCCTCTTGAAATAAGGAGTAAGCAATGTGTCGTCGACCTCTAAGAGCATCAGTGAATGCAAACATTCAGCATATTGCCCAGCTTGGAACTGCGATTCAATCAACGCTGTAAGCGCTTCGGGACTCGTACTTCCTAGCATTCTTGAATCTTCAAACCATGTTGCTGCCTCATCAGATTTCCCAAGCGATAGATAGACTTGTCCTAAAAGCGACGAAACGGATGGATGATGCTGGAATTCTTGGTTTGAAGTTGTTAACAGTTCAATTGCTTCGTCATATTGTTGCAACGCAATGTGCGTTTCTGCAGTCGCAAGAAAATATTGAGGATGCGAGTCATCATGTTCCATTGCTAATGTGTACGCTTGTAGTGCTTCTTCATCTTCTCCCCACCGTTGATGCAGAATACCTAGAAAATAGTACGGTTCAGCAAGTTCCGGTGTGTGTTCAGTCGCTTTTGTCAGTGCGTGAAATGCTGCATCAAGCCGATGCTGTTCTAGAAGGATGCGGCCCTGAAGAAGATGGTAATTTCCATTCTTGGCATACCGATTGATGGCACCTGTTATTGTCTGAAGTGCTTTGTCCAATTGCCCAACTTCAAACTGTTGTTTCGCTTGTTGAGCTGCAAGGTCTGCATTCACGGAATCCATTCGCATGTGCGCGTTTGTTCTTGCTTCGATTCCTGCCTTAGTAGGCCCATTACATCCGATTCCCTGGAAAACGAAGAGTGTAAGTAAACATGAATTGAAGAAAATCATGAATTGATTCACTCGATCACCTCCATCTGTGCTTCTGCTTGCAACTGCTCTCGCATGATGAGTTGACGCATAAGGTCTCTTTCCCAGAGCGATTCTTTTTCATTTGTGATCATTTCACGCAATCGAATCATCTCTGGTTGCAGTTCTGCCGTTCGTAATGATAAATTTGTCCAATACAAAGCCGTATCTAACTCACCCAATCGATACGCATCTAGCGCGTCGCGATTGTAGTTTGCTGTAATTTGTTCTTGACTAAATGGAAGAAGCCCAGCTCTTGCACCAACACGTACTGCCTGTGCTAATTCAAGCGAATCCTTACCCGCTTCCCAAAGTTGTTCGTCGGGAATGATCGTTGGGGTAAGCAGGAAAATAATCTCTTCTTTGAGCACAGCATCTGTTTGTCCGCGAAACGCCGCACCAATAACGGGAATGTCCCCAAAGAACGGAACTTGATTTCGTTCAGTCGTAGTATTTTCTCGAAAAAGTCCACCAAGAATGACTGTTTCCCCATCGCGGCACCGAATATTCGTCGTCAACTCTTGTGTCGTTTCATTAGGCACTTGGTTTCCTCCATCAGTTCTGAACGAAACGCTTGAAACACTTGGCCGCAATTCCAATCGAATCATTCCATCAGGAGAGATGAAAGGTCTAAAATTCAATTGAATTCCAGTGTCGATGAACAATACACTCGTTGACGTCGTTGTTTCAGTTACTGCAGTAGATAGATAACCAACCTTGATACCCACCATGACTTGTGCTGCTTGTCGATTTAAACACGTAATCCTTGGTCTTGCCAGAACAGTGGTGTCCTGTACCTTGTCGAGGACTTTCAAAAATGCGCCAACGTGATCCTGAATAATGCCTGCCTTTAATCCTCCGGTGAATGGCGTGAGATCAGTAGTTCCAACACCAGAGGAGACCCCAGACGTATTTGAGTTTGCTGGTGGAGAAAGGGCTCCTGTAATCAAATCTTGAGCTGCATTGAGAGGGTTAACTACGTTCTGGATCCGAATATTCGATAGAGCCGTAAAATCAATTCCGAATTCATTATCTTCTTGTACATTCGTTTGTACAACGGTCGCTTCAACAACAACTTGTGCAGGGGCAGTATCCAACTCTTGAAGTAGTAGAGAAATGTTTTCTAAGTTTTCAGGGTAATCATTGACAACGAGTTTACTTGACCAAGCATAACTATCGCCTCCAGCGTCTGAAGTTGTTGGCTCAAACCCTGGTTCAACATCACCTCGATATGCTGCTTCACCATCTTCACTTAACAGAGGTGTGATGAACTCGTTTGCGTCTGTTGCTGAAAGATATTGCAGTTCGAAAATTCGGCTTTCAGTTTGGCGCCTTGCCTTCTCAATCACTTCTAGTTCTTCAATCGTGTAGACATAGACGAAATTCCCCTCTTCGATGTATGCAAAACCATTTACTCTCAAAATTGCGTCTAATGCTTCATTGAACGTTACGTCATACAAATTCGCAGAGACTGCACCTGTCACATTGTTACTTGCAATGATATTTTTCTGACTTTGAATTGCGAGCATCTCAAGAACTTGAGAAACCTCAGTCTCGTTTACAACAAGATCGACTGTACCAAACTGATCCACAACGACTGGGTCAGCGGCTTCTTGTATGAGTTCTTCCTGCGCGATGCTGGTCATCGCAATACCAAGAAGCGTAATGAGTGCAATTGATTGAAAGTACTTCACGGGCAGCGTCTCCATACGCGCACCCTGAACCTTAGTTAGCGAAGGGGCGCTATTGTGAGTTCATATCGGCGATTTCCTGCTGAAATGACGACTCCACGACCTTCAACGCTCTCAAGCAGAAGTGGATTTTTAGTGCCCTGAAAGCCCACAACATCCCCTATTTGGACAACCTTACCATTGATCATTGCGATTTCACCCATCACTGCTTCGAGTTTTAATGA
>CAZVAE010000094.1:0-6838 GCA_964624985.1 uncultured Isosphaeraceae bacterium
ACACGAATGTTTGTACTGCTAAATGCACATTTTGCGCATTTAGAAGAGATGGTGACGAGCATGATGCATACACACTTGAATACGATGCACTGTTTCAAAAAGTACAAGAAATTGTGGATATCGGAGGGACACAGATTCTAATGCAAGGCGGGATGAATCCCGAATTGCCTCTAGAGTGGTACACCGAACTTCTAACTCTACTAAGAGAGAAAATCCCAGGCGTGCATATTCATCCATTTAGCCCTCCAGAAATTATCGAGTTTGTACATTTCTTTCATCCGCCTGGCAACACCCTTGAAGACCAAATTCGATTTGTACTCATGACATTACAAAAGGCAGGGTTACATTCCATCCCAGGAGGTGGAGGAGAGATTTTTGCGCCAGCAGTACGTGAAAAAATTGGACTTGGAAAATGCAACGCCGAAGTGTGGCTTACTGTGATGCGTGTCGCCCACGAGTTAGGCATGAACACAAGTGCAACGATGATGTTTGGGCACATCGAAGGCATCAATGACCGAATTCACCATATGGATCTAGTCCGTACATGGCAAGACAGGAGTATTCAAGATTTTGGTTTACGCGGTGGAGGACGGTACGTGTCATTTATCTCTTGGCCGTTCCAACCTGATAACTCACCCTTAGGACGAGTCCCAGAATGGCTCATGTCTGACCAAGAGCAATTTCCCGGTGATGTTGTTGCAAAACTCGATGGCAGTGGAACGAAACATGAAGACCGTGAGTTTGGCAGGCGTATTCGTCTTGCAGGTTCAAGCACGTATCTACGGACACAAGCGCTCAGCAGATTATTCTTAGACAACATTTACTCCATTGGCTCTAGTTGGGTCACGATGGGGCCTGCAATTGGACAAACTGCTTTGTTTTATGGTGCAAATGATTTGGGGTCTGTCATGCTTGAAGAAAACGTTGTCAGTGCTGCAGGAACAACGTGGTGTCTCGATGAAGCGAAACTCTGTCGGATGATTCGAGAAGCGGGGTTTGTGCCAGCAAAACGTGACAATCGATATGACATTCTTACTGTACACGATGGATTAAATTCTCCAGATCTAGTTGTGAAAGATTGGTCTGTACTGCAGAAGAATAAACTTGTTGCGCACACTGACGCATGTAGCACTGTTCCTCTTACCGTTAATTCTTAAGATTAATCAATCCTCTGGAGCGTCTTCGGCAACTCGCCGTCTGAATTCCGCTTCTAGAGCATGCGTAATCTCGCCAACCTTCCCTATGCCAATCACGTTATCCCCGATATGGCTTACGCCGATCACTTCAGCAGCAGTTCCTGTTAAAAACACTTCGTCCGCCTCTAAGACTTCTGAAAGTTGAATTGAACGTTCTTCAACGGTGTAGCCGAGTGCAGGTGCTACTTCGTCAATGACAAACCGCCTTGTGATTCCATGCAAAATTCCTGAAGAAATTGGCGGTGTTGATATGTTTCCATCCTTAATAATGAAAATGTTATCGCCTGTACATTCCGCAACTTCGCCTTCACAATTCAACATCAATGCCTCGAGCACACCCGCATCTACGGCTTCTATTTTTGCGAGGATATTGTTGAGATAGTTTAAACTTTTGACCTTTGGATCAAGACAATGCACGGGTACTCTGGGGCGATCAGCAACGACAATTGACATCCCATCGTCATACATCTCGTCAGGATACAACTTGATTTTTTCGACGATCACAAATACGGTTGCGGCTGGACAGAGGAATGGATTTAGTCCTAGGGTACCCTTCCCTCTTGTAAACACGAGCCGTATATATCCATTCTTCCGCTCGTTGACTCGAACGGATTCGCGAACAATCTCTTCAAGTTCATCGATCGAGTATCCCGGTTCCAGCCGTATGGCTTGAGCAGACTCAAACATGCGTTTCAGATGAGAGCGAAGTTTGAAAATTTTCCCGTTATAAACACGAATCCCCTCAAAACAACCATCTCCATACAACAACCCGTGATCAAAGACACTGACCTTCGCTTCTTCTGAATCTACAAATGAACCATCTAGCCATATTTGCGACATCCCCGTATTGTAGCAAGCCCAGATTAGTGCTCGTGGCACCTATTCATTAGCGATACGATCTTCCCATGATCTCGATTGCATCGATGGAATAAATTTTCCAGATTCCATCTTCTGTGGGTGTTACAAGAATTCTCCATCGAGATGGAACTGTTCCAATACCTGAAACTCGACTTAAAAGCGAGAGTTCGACAAGGACATCGTCAGGTCGCTCAATTGGTTGAAATCGAAGAATGGTGTTGAATTGGAGTTCATGTTTTTCGTGCAACAACTGTATCGATGCTTCTACACTCTCAACGCCTTTGTTTGGCATCCCCTTCCACGAATCAACCATAAGAACATCGTCACTTACAAGCAAACGAGCACCAATCGGGTCATTGTGTTCAACTGCGCGAACAAGTGCATCGACAAGGCGTTTCGCGTGTTCTGTAGGTGTATCAAACACGAGTCCTAATGTGCAAGCAAGAAGTGATAAAAACCCTATGAAGAGTCCAACTTTTATTCTCCATTGTTGACCACCTTGCAATCCTGACCAAAGCAAGCCAACAGCGAATACCATTATTGATAGTGACGAAATCCACGGATGTTCAAGTATGAATCGCATTCACATGTGCACTGCTTAGTTATTCGTGACACCATGATCAAAGGTATCGCCAGATTGATTCTTAATCATTGTCAGCATCCGATCAAGTCGTGATAACTCTGACAAGACTTTTTGAGAGCGCTTCTCGCTCGATGGTTCAGAAAGCAATTCATACCGAAGCTCGGCATCATCGAATACAGTACATCCAACTAACTCAAACAGAGCTTCATTCGACAACTCAGGTGCATTCACCCAATCCATGATTGAATTGTGGTTTTCGATTCGAGTTAGATTCGGTCGATTCAGCATCTGTAACAGTTCGACACGATAGATTTCATCAAGTTCTTCTTCATCTATCTCAAGCGGACGTAATTTTGCTGTTCGATAGAGCACCGTACTATCCGGATGACTTTCTTCAATAACATTCGCTCTACATAAACCGTAAAGCATCATGTTGTAACCAAGTCCCGACTTTTCATGTTGTACGATTTGCGCTAGACATACTGTGTCTCGAATTGGAACGTTCTCTTTTTTTGTTGCTGTCTGAGCATCACAATACGTTGCGATTGCAATCTGACCACTTCCATCAAGAGAGTGATCTGCGAGTTGACAATACCTTGGCTCAAATATAGAAAGAGGCATCATTGCATGAGGTAGCAACATCGTCACTGGCAATGGGAAGATCGGAAAATTCTGTTTAAAGTGAACTGAAACAGATTCTGTCATGACATTGAAATGATACGCCACCTCATCGATATAAACTTGAGAGTTGCCGTATTTCTCAAAAATGATTAAGAACTAGAACTGAAACTAGGAATAATTGAGGGATGTGCCACGAATTCCAACCATCACTCGCTGCAAACTTCTGCCTGGGCAGGCCGTGGCAGCCCATTCTTGGTGAGTGCGTACGCGAGATACAGGGACGTTGTATGTACGCATTAGAGCTCTGAGTGTTGATTCGATTGACGCAGATTGAGCTCTATTCACACCCTGACGTTCATAGTTGCCCAACACTACAACACCAATGTTGCCTTCGTTTCTTGCTTTGACATGGGCACCCTGCCAAGTGAGTGGCCTGCCTTGCCAAAGACGACCCGCAGGGTCTATCGCAAAGTGATACCCAATGTCTCCCCACCTGCCACCATCGCGACGAAGGTGGGATTTGCGAATTGTTTCAAGTCGAAGAGCAGCAGAATTTTTTGAAGTTGTTGTGAACGGGGTCATCCCATCGTGATGAACTGTGATGTACCTTGCAGGCAACATTCGATTCATGTTTTTAGGTATCGGCTGACCCTTCGCCCATGACGTTCGTGATATTGCACCGTGTAGCTCGGAAGGTGGAGGTAACTTAACAGCATTCTTTGGCAATTCAAGTTTTGGTGTTTTTGAGGCTGACCAAACTGGGCTTGGAAGTGAGGACGTAACGCTCTTTGTTCCACAACCCACAAGAGTAATCGCGCTCGCCATCAAAAACATGCGTCTTGCGAGCATGTTTTTAGGCATTTCTATTGGTACTTTTTCGTGGTTTGAATGAGGCATAAAAAGGGTCAACATGAGTGTATCGTCGACGCCGGACTTTTGCCTCCAAAAAGCGTCAATTGGAGGCGCAAACTCACAATAAATGAAGGCATTATCGGTGCTAAAAAGGTATAATAAACCGCTTGTGGACAGCGCTGATACAGCAATTTTTCCACGGCAAACCACACAAAATTTATGTATCAAGAATCCCAAGAAACTCCACGCATGACGCAATCCACCGACACATATACTTCTGAACAAATTCAAGTCCTAGAAGGTCTAGAAGCAATCCGAAAACGACCTGGGATGTACGTTGGAGGCACTGGCCTTGGCGCATTACACCACTTGGTCTATGAATGTGTAGACAACGCCATTGACGAAGTCATGGCAGAGTTCGCAACCACAATCACTGTTCGAATAGGTGTTGATGGTTCATGTACCGTAGTTGATGATGGACGGGGCATGCCAATCGACAACATGAAGAGTGATAACCCTCAGATTGATGGTCGACCAGCAGTTGAAGTCATCATGACCCAACTGCATGCTGGAGGCAAATTTGATGATAACGCGTACAAGGTTTCTGGAGGTTTACATGGCGTTGGAGTGAAGTGCGTCAATGCACTATCAATTTGGACGGATGTAGAAGTCATTAAAGAAACTGAGACGTGGATGATTAGTTTCTCTCAAGGAGAAATTACAAAACCTCTCCATAAGATCGAAGATTACACAGGCGACAAACGAGCAACCGGAACAAGGGTTTCGTTTTTACCAGATCCAGAAATATTTTCTGACACTGAGTTCCGATTTGAGTCACTTGAGCATCGACTGAGGGAACTAGCTTTCCTCAATCCGGGTGTTTCAATTCGACTGATTGATGAACGAGTCGACAGCGAGGGAAAGGTACGAGAAGAAACGTTCTTCAGCGAGCATGGCCTTTCTGACTATGTTTCCTATATCAATCGCGGCAAAACGGAATACAGCCCACCTATTGGACTGTCTCAAGTCGATGAAGAAACAGGCATTATCTGCGATATTGCAATGCAGTACACAGATGCCACCAGCGAAGTGTTGCTCGCATTCGGCAACAATATCGTTAATCCAGATGGTGGCACACATGTTTCTGGTTTCAAAACTTCATTAACTCGAACGATTAACGCATATGCAAAACGAAACAACTTAATCAAGGGACTCACCCCAACTGGCGATGATTTGCGAGAAGGGCTAACTAGTATCATCTCTGTTAAGTTAACTGACCCGCAGTTCAACAATCAAACAAAAGAAAAGTTGTTGAATCCAGAAGTCGAAGGCATCGTATCTTCACTTGTTTCAAAATTATTAGGTGCGTGGTTAGAAGAACATCCAGCCGAGTCGAAAAAGATTTGCCTAAAAGCAATTCTTGCAGCACAGGCAAGAGAAGCTGCCCGAAAAGCACGCGATTTAATCAAACGGAAAGGTGCTCTTGAGTCGGGAGGCATGCCACAGAAACTGGCGGATTGCGTTACGAACGATGTGGATCGCTCAGAGCTATTCATTGTTGAAGGAGATTCAGCAGGCGGCTCCGCAAAGGGCGGCCGCGACCACGATACGCAGGCGATTTTGCCTCTAAAGGGCAAGATACTCAACGTTGAGAAGGCGAGAATCGACAAAGTCCTTGGCTTCGAAGAAATTCGAATTCTCATTCAAGCCCTCCAATGTGGGATTGGTGAAGATTTTGACATTTCAAAGTTACGATATGGTCGTATTATCATCATGACTGACGCAGACGTTGATGGCTCGCATATTCGCACTCTGTTATTAACGTTTTTCTTTAGACAAATGAGTGAACTAGTCAGACAGGGCAAGGTCTTTATTGCTCAACCTCCGCTTTATCAGGTAACGCGAAACAAAAAGAGCTTCTACGTTAACAACGAAAATGAGATGACCTCGCTCCTCATGGACCTAGTCATTCACTCAGCGATCTTCGTTGTTCGTGATGAAAACGGCAGTGAAATCAATACGATTTCTGGAACTCAGTTAGAAAAAGTGGCTAAATATCTCACTCGATTGTCTGAATTAGTTGCCATTTCGGAACGCAGAGGCACGCCGTTTCTTCAGTTGTTAGAGATGCGTGCAGATGATCCTGAAAAACTAAACCGTTTGCCCCAATTCAGGGTTGTATGGCCAAACAATGAAGTCGTCTGCTGGAGTGAAGAGGGTGCTCGAAAAGTCATTAGTGACAATGACCTTCTGCTTGATGATATGAATGTAGAAGTAGAGAACGGCAATGCAGCAAGGATTGCTGCGCTTCGCGAATTACATGAAAATCGAGAGATTGATGTCCTCATTGAAACGTTTAATGAATTTGAAATTGATATTAATGATTACTTTCTCACCCAAGAGGAAACTGTAAGTGGCGAGAAGTTATCCACAAAATACGCTTGGATTATCAATCCTGATTCAGAAAAATGTGAAACAATTGAGGTCGCAAACATCCCAGATATTCTTGACTCTCTCCGCCAAATTGGTCGCAGAGGAATTGAGATTAAACGATTCAAAGGTCTTGGTGAAATGAATCCAGAGGAACTTTGGGATACGACAATGGACCCTGATCAACGTACGCTGCTACGAGTAACTTGGGACGCGGCATCTGATGCCGATCAACTTTTCACAACTCTGATGGGAGAACAGGTTGAATGTCGGCGAAAGTACATTGAAGACCACGCGT
>CAZVAE010000095.1:0-6829 GCA_964624985.1 uncultured Isosphaeraceae bacterium
GGGTTCTGTTTGTTCGAATCTGAACACACAGAGTTTGACATTATGTCGACTCCGTTTCAACGAGATATTATGCAAGAACTCGCGGAGGCTGCTCCAAGGCATGATGTCAAAATGTGTTGGTATCACTCCATTATGGATTGGCACCATCCCGATTATTTGCCAAGGAGGGGCTGGGAAAAAGATCGTTCAGCGGACGGTGCGGATATGCAACGGTACCGCACATATCTTCATTCGCAGGTGACGGAGTTATTGACGAACTATGGTCCAATCGGAGTGATGTGGTTCGACGGGGAGTGGGAGTCAACATGGCGCGGTGCGTACGGCAAGGAACTGTACGAATTGTGTACGACATTACAGCCCAATGTCATTGTGAATAATAGATTAGGCGCTCGTGGGGGTATGTCTGGGTTGACAGGAATGGATGGATACGCAGGTGGGTATGGCGGAGATTACATGACTCCTGAACAGGAGATTCCAGATGCAGTGGACAAGGGAATTGACTGGGAAACTTGCATGACGATGAATGACCGGTGGGGATACAACATTCATGACAAAAATTTCAAATCAACAACAGATTTACTCCGCAAGCTGTCTGATATTACATCTAAGAGCGGAAACTTCTTATTGAATGTTGGACCAAAGCCAGATGGAACATTTCCTGATGAGTCAATCCAGAGATTAGCTGAAATCGGAGATTGGATGGATGTACATGGTGAGTCGATTCATGGCACCATCGGGAGTCCATTTCAAGAACTTCCTTGGGGGCGAGCAACTCAGAAGTTTCATCACGATAACCATATCAATGCATCGACAATCTATCTGCACGTTTTTGATTGGCCAGAAGACGGTACTCTTGTCGTTCCCGGTTTAGCTGGAGATATATTGCATGCAAAAATTTTAGGTGGAGACGAAGTCCCATTTACGATGGGTATTGGTGAAGTTTCAATATCAGTTCCTCGCGAAACTCCGAACGAGCACGTGAGTGTGATTGCACTTGAAGTGAAGGGCAAGCCCGTTGTGTATGAGAAACCCAAAGTTTCCACACTTGCTAACGAGTTTGTCTCTACACTTGAAGTGACCCTAAGTGTTGAATCAGAAGAGTTAGACATTCGATATTGGTTTAACAATAATCGGAATCTATGTACGTATATTGATCCAATTGTATTAGATGAGACAACGACGATTCATGCTCAAACTTTTGATGGGCGAAAATCAGTTAGCCCTATTGTCTCTACGACGTTTAGAAAAGTGACTCCATGGACGTCAACAGATATTCGTGATGTCAAAGAAGGGGTAACCCTCAACACGTATGAAGGCGTATGGGATGAATTGCCTAATTTCTCAACATTAACACCAACATCCGTGAGCCGAGTAGCTGAACTTATCGAAGCACCTGAACAAGAACATGTCGCTAGAGTGTTCGAAGGATATGTGCGAGTTGATGAGAATGCAATGTATGAGTTTGCTCTTTCAAGCGATGATGGTTCACGCCTTCTTATTGACGAAAATGTAGTGGTTGATAATGATGGGCTGCACGGGACTCAAGAAAAGCGAGGATCTGCGCCGCTTGCGAAAGGACTTCACCGCTTCCGCCTTGAGTGGTTTAACAAAGAAGGCGGCGCATCACTTCAGTTAAAGATGGGACTCCTTGGAGCAGAGTTACGTCCTATCCCCCCAACATCACTTGTCACTCCAAAATGAAACTTTCATTCATTCTTCCAGCTTGGAACGAAGAAGAGCTCATCGGTGATACGTTGAAGTCTATAAAAGAGGGGTCTTTAGGATATGACTTTGAGATGATTGTTTCGGATGATGCTTCAGATGACAGAACACCTTTGATTGCAGAAGAGTCTGGCGCGAAAGTTGTTTCTTGCAACAATCGTCAAATCGGTCCAACAAGAAACGATGGCGCATCGATTGCAACTGGGGATATCTTCATCTTCGTAGATGCAGACACCATTGTTTCTAAAAAAGTCATCGATGAGACCGTTCATGCAATTCAGTGTGGGTACGTTTCGGGTGGCAGCTTTCCACACTTCGATGGACGAATTCCACTCCTTGCAGCAGTCTTGGGTAATTTGTTAGAGTGGGTGTTCTTTATAGGTAGAGTTTCAGCAGGTGCATATCTGTTTTGTACTCGAGATTGTTTCGTGAGATCGGGTGGATTTAACCAAAAGTTTTTTGCAGCAGAAGAAGTACACTTTTCAAGAAGTTTACACAAGTATGGAAAGTTTAAGACGTTGAAAAGCCACGTAGTTACTTCGGGGAGAAAGTTTAGAACGCATTCATCTTGGGAGATACTGTCAACGCTGCTTCTTGTTTCGATACCTGGAATCAGAAACATCAAAAAACGAAAAGCACTTTGGTATGGTGAACGAAGAAAAGAGTAACTTCAAACGCCTTTACAGAACCAACAGATCTTAAAACAGTGCAGGAGTTTTTTCGAATGTTTCGAATTCGTTGCACCTTTAATCTGCTTCATGACTTTATTGTTTTGTTCGTCCGTCCTGTTGAATGGCTCCACCAATAATAGGTTGGTGGACAATTTTACTTAGGACGCTGGTGCAAACATCGAGATAGCAGGAGATACCGACGGCACGAATGTGTTAATGGGTATAACTGTTCGATTCTAATAACTCGAAGTATGTTGGTTCAACCACTCGGTGATGTCATTAGCATGCCATCCGAACGTAGCAAATAGGCCCAGGTGTCCACTAGGATAGATCCACCGTTCAGGTCTTCCAGCACGTTCGTAAAGCAGATCTCCGTTCTCAGCGGGGACGACACTATCCCACGCTGCGTGAATAAGGAGAGTATTCTCCCTTGGAAGAAGAGGTGCTAGGAAGTAAGGATCGCGAGATGGAGTTTTCAAGTATTTCTCATTCATATTTTCCAACTCTTTTTTTGTAAATCGCTTTTCGTTGGAATCGGTAAACTTCCAATTTGTAAATGCGCCATCTTGAACGATATCGAGCATGTTTGCGCCTCCCGCCACTAGAACAACAGCATCAACGTCTTCGTGTAACTCTTGATAGACAGCAGGAGTGTTCAGAGCACCCGCGCTGATTCCAATCAAAGCGAATGGCTTGACCGCTAAAGAAGGATGTTGCTCTTCCATGCGCAATCGGATTGCCTTTGTAGCAACAATGACTTGGCAGAATTTTGTATTGAAAATTTCAATTGCACTCTCGACTGGATCAACCTCATGTAGTTGTACGTTCATGCTGTACTCAGGCACATTGAGTACGGTATATAAGTAGACTACTGCCCAATCCTCTTTGAGAAGAGCATGGCCGAGCATCTTTGACGAGTGTTGCATTCCACCTAATCCGCACAGAATGAAGGCGAGCCCGCGAGGGCTCTCTCCCACATTCCATGATGCTCTATAAACCATTCCACCATCCGATTCGATGTGCACCTGATTTAACTCGTCTGGCAGCAATGCACTCTCTGTTGGAACATCAGAATTTGTGTACCAGCAACACCAACGACCTAGTGAATCTTGGATACCCCGTAAAGGGGTGTAGTTCAAATAGTAATTCACACCATATTCATTTGTTTCAATGTTGACAACTTCAATACGTTTCTTAGATTGTTTTCCAAACAGCTCTCCGCCATTATGTGTGAATTCAAACTCTACTTCTTCAGGTGCGAGTTCATGTTCAACAGAGCAATCTATACATCGTATGTCCGGTTGGAGCGAACGATTGGTTACCTGAAACGAATGGAATTCACAAGAGGGAAAATCATATTGACTCACTTGCACAGAATCTTCTACAACTGCAGGTATACGTTCCATAGAACAACCAATATTGACGACTAAAAGTAATGCGATGAGAAATTTCATTGCAATGCATCATAAGTGCTACACTAACATCATGTGCGACCATGAAACATTCATGCGTAGGTCGATTGAGATTGCGCGTAGAACTTCACTCGAAGAAAAATCAGGGGGTCCTTTTGGTTGTATCATCGTAAAAAAAGGTGAAATCGTAGGTGAGGGCGCGAACAGCGTACTTGCCTCTGGCGAGCCAACATGTCACGCTGAGATGAATGCAATTCGAGATGCTTGTAAGCGGCTGGGTTCGCACGAACTTTCAGATTGTGTGGTGTACACGACAGGAGAACCATGTCCTATGTGCTATGCAGCATGTTGGTGGGCGAGGGTTGATAGAATCTACTACGCTTCAACGATTATTGAAGCGAAGGAATTCGGTCATTTTGACGACCTTGCGCTGTACGAATCAATTGATAAACCAATTGGACATCGCCCTTTGCAAGGCACACAACTGCTTCACAATGAGATGCTTTTACTCTGGAAAGAGTTTCATGCGAGTGGAATTAAGGTTCATTATTGAACAATTTATTGGTGTTCCACCCTTCAATCAGTTGAAGTGCATGTATCAAAGCAACCTATTTGCAGAACGTCGATGTTTTAGTTGAAACAATGAAAGAAAGAAAATTGATATTGCACCAGGGGCGGGGATTTCTAATTCAATCATGGCATAATCGTTCGGGTCCATGCCTTCAGGGAAAATTGTGTTCGCGTTGTACCTCGCTGCAAGCCAAAATGCGGTGTTCCAATTCACGATATGTTCAAGATTGGCATTAGAGAAATTCGCATAAAACATATTAGCATTGTCAACATTTGCACCCTCAAAGTTTGCACCAACAAACTCTGCGTATGCAAGGATGCTGCTATCTAAATTTGCATTTGAGAGATTCGCAAACGAACCTTCAGAAACTTTCAAACTTGCTCCAATCAAATTGGCGTACGACAAATTGGTGTAAGTTAAATTTGCATGATGCAAATTAGCATATGGCAACTCCGCCCACCATAATAGTTGGTCGCTTAAATCAGCATACGGTTCTACGAATGAATCTGAGAGCCACAGAGAACCATCTTCGTCACCGTCTGTCCATTGCCAAATATCAGCAACACACAGGGGCGTTGACAACAACATTGGAATTAGAAAAAATATCCATCTCGCCACGTAGAATTATCGAAAGAATACCTATCATTGCTCTATGAAAATTTTTGGAGTTTTTGTTGGTAAGTTAGAGAATTTGAAGTACAGGCTCTGCAAAGGTTTTCTCTGATTGAACTTGTGTTACTTTTGCTTCAATAATTGAGCCAATCTGCTGGTTTGAGCGAACCAAAATTTCGGCATAGTGATCGCATCGACCCTTGATAAATCCGTCCGTGGTGGGCTGCTCTAGCAAGACTCTAATGGTCCGTTGAAGAAGTTGTTCGCGATAGGCAAGGGAAAGTTGCTCATCAAGTTTGTGCAACCGACGCACCCGTTCTTGAACAATGGTTGGAGGCAGTTGTTTCCAACGCCCTGCGGCAGTACCTGTACGAACTGAGTAAGGGAAAATGTGCATGTGCAGGTACTTGGATAGGGTTGCAATGCGAATTGTGTCATCAAAATCATGTTCGGTCTCGGTTGGAAAACCACAAATGATGTCTGTTGTGATTGCGGGAGGCAAACCTTCTATGGCGAGTCGTTCATTGACCATTGCGATCATCTCGGTATATTCAGGCACTGTGTATTGACGGTTCATCTTCCGTAGTACAGCATCACTTCCAGATTGCAGGGGAAGATGCAAGTGCGGGACGATATTCTCATTAGCACATATTGCATCTAACAACACTGGCGTAACATCTCCTGGCTCCATCGAACTAATGCGCAATCGTTGGAGCCCTTTGATTTGTGCAAGTGTGTCAAGAAGATCAGCAAGATGTTCTGCTGTAGGTTGATCTTGTTTTCGACGGAGCGCGGTTTCATGTCCGAATGCGCCAATGAAAATTCCTGTCAAGACGATTTCGCTGTGGCCAAGTTCAACAAGTCGAGTGGCTTCAACAACCGCGTCAGCAATCGTTTTAGAACGAAGAGTTGTACGTATCTTTGGAATAATGCAAAACGTGCAGTGGGCATCACATCCATCCTGGATGCGAAGTTCAGCCCGCGTATGACCACTTTGAAGAGTTGGCAGGGTGGAGATTGGCAATGAAGTTGTGCGAGACTCAACTTGAGAGTGTGGTCGTTTGAGCCAAGAATCTAACTCATTCGAAAAACGTTCTAGCATAGGTGATTCACCCGCTTGTGTAACAACGGTATCTCCAAGTTCGTTAGCAACTTCGGGGTCAGTGCCTGTAAAGCAACCAGTCACAAAAACGTGTTTGCCATTTCGTTTTGCTCTTCGAATTGCATTCCTTGATTTCGCAGCAGCTTGGCCGGTCACACTGCAAGTATGTACGATTTCCAAATCGGGGTTCGTGTCCGACGCACGCATTCCTCTATCTACCAAAATAGATTCCATTTCACGGCGTTCCGCATGATTCATGCGGCAACCAAGCACCTTGAAATGGTAGGTTTTTTTCATGAGAATTCCCATGGTACCATGGAGCCGATGTCAAAACGGCTTATCTCGATTACTCAAGAGCTCTCTAATGGTGTGAACACCCTTTCTTTTTGTGAACCTGTGACACATGTGTACAACCCACTTGAATATGCATGGAAATCGCATGCGTCGTACTTAGAAAAATATGGTGCTGGACAAGGGAGGGTACTGTTGATTGGTATGAATCCAGGACCATGGGGGATGGCGCAGACGGGGGTACCCTTTGGTGAAATATCGGGGGTTCGTGATTTTCTTGGGATTGAAGAGAAGGTCAGGCAACCAAACCATGTTCATCCAAAAAGACCTATACAAGGATTCGATTGCTCCCGTAGTGAAGTCAGTGGGAGGCGTCTTTGGGAGTGGGCGAAAGAACGGTTCAACACTGCCGAGCAATTTTTTGATGAATTCTTTGTGATTAATTATT
>CAZVAE010000096.1:0-6788 GCA_964624985.1 uncultured Isosphaeraceae bacterium
TTCAATCCCACCCCAGTAACCCCCCCCCCCATAATCCAGTCAGTATTGAACCCACCAAGATTGATGCCCACGCTAATCGCAATCCACAAGTGTCTTCTCTTGCCTTAATCTCTACGATTGCTCTGATTCCAGCAAGAACTGCTGCAATTGAAAAGAGCGGGCACAGACCAATTGCACAAAGTGCAGCGACAATTGACCATGGATTCAGCTTTTTTGTTGTCATCAACCGTTAATCTGAATCATCCTCAGTTTTTTCAGGGTCTGCTGCTACTGCTGTATAACAACTTGAATCGCCTGGGAAGATAATGTCGCCATGAATTGAATCTTCAATCTTGATACAAGTAATTTGGATTTCATACAGTTCAGTATCACTAGGGATGAACTCAAAAGTAATGTGTCCTGTTGCATCTTTCGTTTCGAAGATAAACCGCATAGGAAGTGGAATTTCTTGTTGTGAGTTTGATTGGATCTGTTGATCCTGATCCTGCATGTTAATAAATGCTTTATCGAAAGGACCAAATCGACCCTCAACATCAGCTATAAATGACTTAATTTCATGATCAGTCGCTTTTGAAGTTTTTCTTGACAGATGGCTTCTGAACGTATCGTAGTCTCCTTCATAGCCCGCCTTCATCGTCGCAGTTGAAACTCGTCCAAAATCATTGATAAGGTCTGTGACTAGACTACCTAGATACATCGATCCAGCAACCCAAACAAGCGTCGAAATGACGCCTACAAAAATACTAGATATTGCAAAACCCTTGCCCGTAATATGAGGCTTCCCTTTCATTTTGAGAAGGGAAACAACTGCTAAGATTGGTCCTAGAATTGTTGTAATCGGACAACAAACGATAAGTGAACAGACCAGTGAAGTTACAGCAAGACCGCTTCGATGCGTTTCTAGTTGTTGTTCAACATCTAAATCTTCTATTGTGCTCATGATGTGGATGCCTTTCTATCTTCTTCGACCACTTCACTTGGGACTCCAAGGAATTCAATCATGTAATCTTCGTATGCTTTTTGGTCCTCTTCACGAGAAAAATCAAGGCGCAACTCGTTAATCACTTTTGTCCCCTGCCCAATCCAAACATTCCACATTTCTGAATCTACATTTTCTAGAATCCAATTCCCAATTGCCCCAGGAAGTGGCGCTTTATCGAGCGGCTTGGCGTTTTGTGCTTTTGAAACTGTTTCAACTTCTGGAAGTGGAAAACCTGCCCCATTCATTAAGGAAGCGATGCCTTCTTTTACTTTCATTTCTCCTCTGGATGCCGCTTGCTCATATCCCTTCTTCAGAAGGGCTTCTGCACTTTCTGTTTGACCGAGTTGAAGCAATGCAGAACCACATAACTCCATAGCCCTAGTCATCTCTTCGTTCAGTTCGATGCATCGATTAAAACTCGAAACAGCATCTTCATATTGGCTCGCATCAACATACGCTGAACCCAAACTAAAGTGTGCCATATCATTTGTTGGATCAGCTTCTGTCATATTCTGGAAGCGTTCGATTTTATCTAGTGTTTCACTCATTTGAATATTGTACGTTGAGTCCGACACCGGTGTCATACACAAAGTACAATATCGATTCATGCCAGATATGCAGGTGCAATTAGGAGAGTCTACCCTTCGCAACCCTGTCATCCTTTCTGCGGGGACTTGCGGCGTTATGGGTGAGATTCGCGATGCAATCGACCTCAACCACATTGGGGCGATTACAACAAAATCTATTACAAAGGACCAGCGAATTGGCAATCAGCCCACACGCATTGTTGATATGCCATTCGGAATGCTGAATGCCATTGGCCTTGCCAATGAAGGCATCGATTCATTCATGGAATGTCAAGCGCCAAAAGCAGATTCACTTCCTACATGTGTAATTGGCTCTATTGCTGGACATACAATCGAAGAATATGTAGATGTTGCTATCGCAATGGATTCCGTTCAAGGCATTGAACTCCTTGAGATTAATGTCTCCTGCCCAAACACAAAAGATGGCCTTGAATTTGGTGGTCATCCGCAACAACTCGGTTCATTGCTTTCGGAACTTCGCCCAGTCATCAAAAACTCTGGAATGATTGTGAAACTATCAGTTGCTGCGGGAGATGTCCGACCACTAGCACAATGCGCGGTTGATCACGGCGCTGATGCTCTTACACTTATCAATACAATTCCTGGCCTCGCGATAGACGTTGAAACGAAAACGCCTCTTTTATCAAGAGGAATCGGTGGTTACAGTGGAAAAGAAATTCACCCTATCGCTGTTCGAGTAGTAAGGGAGTGCTACGAAGATGTGACGAAAGGAACTGAAACACCAATCATAGGAACTGGAGGAGTAACAAACTGGCAAGATGCTGCCGAATTTATCCTTGCTGGTGCGACTGCAATTGGTGTTGGCACAGCACTGTTTTTAAATCCAACTAAAGCAGTGCGCATTTCGCAAAAACTCTCAACATGGGCTGAGAGGCAAGGATGTTCAAAAGTCACTGATCTTGTAGGAGCGATGTTGAATTCCTAACAAGTGCACAAAATGCTTCACCCCGCTTCTCGTAGTTTTCGAACTGATCCCAACTCGCACAACCTGGGCTTAACAATAAAACATCACCCTCTTCCATTGCCGATTCTGCTAGGGCAAACGCCTTTTCTAATGTAGAACAAACCAGAACTTCAGACTCAGAGAGCGATGCGATCATATCGCCCGTTTCACCGATCGCATACATCCCTTTCACTCGATTTGCTTGATGAGCAATAAGTGATACATCAATTTGTTTGTCATAACCACCTACGATGACATGTAATGATTCCGCATTTGAAAATGAATCTATTGCAAGTTTCGTTGCTTGAGGGGTAGTTGATTTAGAATCGTTGTAACAGCGTGTGCCAATTTTTTGCAATCGGTGAGGTAGGCCTGTATATTTCTGTATTCCTTTTCTTGCTTTTTCCGGTTTCGCATTTGCTGCGATCGCTGCTAAAAAAGCAACTGCTGCATTGCGTTCATTATGTTTGCCTATGAGTTGAAGATTTGCAAATGAAGCGTCTTGATCCTGTGTTAAAGCAATATCACCATCCTTTTGATACTTAAAAATATACTTTTTACATTTCTTATACTCTTCAATCGAGCCATGCCAATCAATGTGATTTTCTTCAATCGTTGTCAAGACCGCAATATGAGGAGACCATCCTCCCGATTTGTTGAGCCACCACAACATTGCACTACTTAACTCTAGAACTATGGCATCTTCCTGATGTATGGAATCGATGACATCTAACAAACTCCCACCTATGTTCCCCCCTAGATGGGTGGTAATACCACTTTCAAGAAGTGCTGCAGCAATCAGGGATGAAGTTGTTGATTTGCCACATGTGCCAGTGACCCCAATAGTTTGGTTTCGATCAAGTAAGGAAGTGGTAATTTCTATCTCGGTCGAGACTTGAACACCAGCATTCCATGCAGCATTCAAATATTGGTTGTTCCAGGGCTGTTGAACTGCAGGATTCGCAATGACTAGATCAACCTCTGTAAAGTCACACTGCCGATGTTCACCAATCACGAACGTGATGTCGTCTTCATTGCGAAGTTCGTCCTGAGAGTCTTTCAACAATTCTTGGTCTGCAAGATCGGTGACGAGTACTTTTGCACCATGCTTACAAAGCCACTTTACTACACCAAGCCCTCCTCCAAACTGACCAAGACCCATAACTGTAACTCGTTTCCCTTCTACGTTCATGGAGCATTATCTCTTTTAAATGAGGCATTCGCCCAGGTTGGCACTTGTGGAACTGAAACTTTCTTTTGATACACCCACCACTCGATAAGGAGAACTACAAGAACAGCCCCAAGCGCCCAAGGCCAAAGTTGTATGTAAGAGGACCCAACCTCACCAGAGTCATTAACTTCTGTCGCGCCAATTGAAACATCCTCCCTACTTGCAATATCAGATTCACTTACGGATGTGTTCACAGCAATAACTGAAACAGTATTCAACTCTGATTGAATTGCATGTATACCAGTCAATCGGATTGGCCCCCAACTCACTCGCTTTTGATTGTCAACTTTTACAGTATGCAGTGAACCATCTGGTTCAATCACCTCTACAAATTCGCTTTGCAATCCATGTTCTGAAATTGCTTTTCCTACAGTTTTAGAATTTTCTGCAACTTGTTCCCCTCGGTGTCCTAAGTATTGCACACTGTTATATACAAAAAAGGGAAAGCTTCTCAAGTAAGGCCAGTTACTTTGCATAGGATCAAAGGCAGCATAGATTATTTGACTTCCCTCTCCACGATACTCCATAACAGCTGCCCAATGACTGCCTTCCAGTAAAGGCTGGCTAACATCCGTCAATACGACTTCATACCCCTCTGTGACAATAATCTCTTCATATCGAACAAATCGCATCACAGGATGCTCTTCCCTTGCAACAAGCATCACTTGAGGTTCTCCAGACACATACGTATCAAATGCTGGAATTGGAGGTGGTTGACCAAAGATTAGAAACGCACCTTGCGGTAATGCACTCAACTTCACATCTCGTGTGACGATGACATCAAAATTCGAAGTCTCTCCAGATTGCAACTTTTGATTCAACAATTCGGCGCTCACTACTTTTAGTTCAGCCAGAGGCATGCCCTCAAGGACTGTTCGAAGCATTGGAGCACCATTCTCAGCTAACAAGACTTTTAACTCTTTCGCTGGAGAAATCACTAATGATGCTTGATTATCAATCAGAAGTGCATCTTCATGCATAATCCGTGCTGTAACGGTTCCTGAACCCGTAATCGAAAATGGGACAAAGACCATGGTTGCAATACCAATTTCACCCTCAACTGAAGGTGGTATAGTTACTTGCTGAACACTAACAGGCACACTGTTGATTTGTAACTCAATATCTACTGTTTTCTTCTCTGTATATGTGTTTAAAAGAGACAAAAACACTTGAACTTCGTCACTTGATTCAGTTGATCGCTTAGCATCAATTGTCGCGATACCAATATTTTTTGTATCTGGTAAGCCAACCATGTGGTATCGAATGGACTCTCCTCGTTGCAACGCTTGGTTACTTAAATCTGAAATTCTTCCATCACTAAAGAGTTCAATTTTTGCAGAGTCACTCGATGGGATGCCATCTTGTTCGGGATTTACGTTCGTTGTGTATGCTCTTGCAAGTATTAGAGATTCACTAATCTCTGATGCTCCATGAGTTGGTTCTATTGATTGAATTGCTCTTGTGAGTTGCTGAACAGAATCTGTAAAAGGAGAAACAACTGTTGCATGATCGGAGAATGCTATAACCATTGTTTCTCCACCACGACCTGAAAACAAACCTCCTCCATGAATCTGATGCACAAAATCAATCGCTTCATCCTTTGCTTCATCCAATCGAGTTACTCCCCGAACATCTTCCGTTGTCATTGACCCAGATCGATCGATGAGAATTACGTGAGTACCTTTATCTGGTAATCCGCCTTCAATTTGCGGTTGCATGATTGCAAGAATGACAAAGAGAAGTGCGCATAGTTGCAATACGAGTAGCGTACTGGGACGGAGTCTCTGAAATGGTGTATTTGCGTGCAAATCTTCAACTGCACGCTCCCACAGCATCGTTGAAGAAACTTGTAGCGATTGTCTTCTAAGCCGAAGAAAATACAAGAGTAACAAGAGTGGAACTACAACACTTCCAAGGAGAAGGCCGGTAAGAGGAGAGACAAAGGTCATCGTAACAAACCCCTCCCACGAAGATACTCAACAATCAATTGTTCCAAATCAATATCAGTCGAAACCCGAACACTACCTGCACCAACTCGAATGCATTGCTCCCTAATCTCATCACAATATGTTTCTAAGTTCTGCTTATATTTTGAAACGAGTGGGGCTGTTGCTGTAATCTCACACTCTTGGCCACTCTCTAGATCGAGTAACTTTAAATCTCCCTCAAGTCCATGTTCAAGTGGAGCGATTTCTTCTGGAGCAAGAGTTTGAATGATGAACACATCCCAACCGCCTCCTACAAGATATGACAGTCCTTGCTTCATCCCCTCTTCTTCAAGGCAATCACTCAACACGACTAATACGCCCCTTCCCTGTCTAGAAGTTGAAATGATTTTGCAAGCTTCAACGAACGACGTTCCGCCCTTCGATTGAAGTTCTAGAAGCCATTCTCCCATATCTCGTGTTCGCCGTTTGCCACGTAAACCTGTTTGTCTCTGCAGACCATCACTGTTAAACCCAAAAAGAGAAACTTTATTATGGCTACTTAATGCAATATAACCCAGTGCCATCGCAAGTCTCCTCGCAAAGTCAAACTTGTTTGGATTTCCATACTCCATTGACGCACTAGCATCAATTGCCAATCCAAGCGTCAGTTCTTCTTCTTCCAAAAAGATTTTCATAAACAAGCGGTCTAAGCGTGCATACACGTTCCAATCAATAAATCTCAGGTCGTCGCCGGCGGTGTACTGACGATAATCTGCAAACTCCACACTTGAACCTCGTCTTCGACTTCTGCGTTCCCCTTGTATTTTTCCAGAAAATATTTTTCGTGCAACAACATCTAACTTGTCGAGCGAAGACATAAGCTGAGAGCCAAGTAGTTCATCTACTTTTTTGGGTCTTGCATGTAATGTTTTTCCAAAACTAGACATCCTGACCACCAGACTCAAATGGTTTCACATCTTGAAGCAACCGTTCAACCATGGAACTTGCAGTTCGTCCATCTGTTTCTGCTTCAAATGTCCTTACAAGCCGGTGTTGAATGGCAGGAACAGCAATTGCTTTGATATCGCGAGTAGAA
>CAZVAE010000097.1:0-6722 GCA_964624985.1 uncultured Isosphaeraceae bacterium
ACACGTGAGATACCCATTCAACGTAAACACACCAACGGAGGGGATTTCATTCTGCCATGGGTCACCTTCGGGGCAAACGACATCAATGTTACAAGATTCTGAAGATCCTCTTCCTGCAACATCTTGGATCCAACGGTAGCCGGGGTTAATTGAAGTAAGTTCAATTCCCTTGTCCACCAATGGACGATCGCTGTTATTCACTGTAATTTCAATTAAAGCTTCCCCGCCCGGTACAACCGGAGTCCAAAGTTGCCCATGGGATTTATTGTCATCGGCTGTAAACGCTCGAATCTCAAATAATCCGGTGGCATCTGTAATTGACATCGAACCACTTGCGGGCATGTTGTACCGACCAAAGCCAACGTTCATAGAAAGTGCGTTGTCACAAGACACTCGAAGAGACCAACGTTGTGTATTCATATCGACTCGCTGCCAAATACCAAACGTTGCTGGAGTAATTGATTCTTCAAACGGCACAGCGAACTGTGGAGCTTGTCCAGCTCGTTCCCGTTCTCTATCTTCTTGAAACAAGCTGACGTAGTCCAAACTAGGAACAGAAATCACAGGCACCATTTCTTTGGGTAACCGTTCATCCAACTGTCCGATGTTGGGGCCTGCAAATGAAATACAAGACGTTGCGAGTATTGTTGGTACAAAAAAATTCATGAACTACTCCTAATCTCCGGTGATCTTTGTGTATTCAGACTGACCTTTGCCAACCTTCTATAGTAACTCTCTTTGGCTATTCGTACCGTAGAATGAAGTCGGTTGCAATGAAAAAGTGGAAATAGAGGTTTTTTTGAAGTTTGACACCGTTGTTACCCTGTAAAAAGTCTGTTTTCAATCAAAACAAGTCCTGCTTCGCTTCGGCACGCCAATCTCTTAGAACTGGTTTCAACCCAACAATTGTTCGACAATGGCGCGCAGAGGATTACCTGCTACTTTTTGAGCCATGCGTTTAAATCGGGAAACTCAACGTTGGTTTAATCGCAAGTTCCCCAACCATCAATAATCTCTAACAGGTCAGCAACGCCCACGACGCCATCACCGTTGACATCTGCAGGGGATGAACCCATAGCACCCCACGCGCCTACGACTTCAAGCAGGTCTGTCACATTGGTAACATCGTCGCCATTGATATCTGTTGTACAAGTTGGTTCTGGTTCACAGTGTCCCTCTTCACATGTTGTATCGGGACCTGACCATGTACCACCCCCTGCGTTACAGTTTGCTTCTCGAATTGTGAGACAAGCACCACTCGTTCCAATGCAACACGCGCCCGTCGGAAGAGCAGCTGGGTTATATGTGTCTATAAACGTAGGGTTTGTCCCAAGTGGGTCTAGCCATGAACTTAAACTACTTGATGCACTCCCTGACCACGATTGATTCAACGAACGACCATAGTAATCATTTGTGTCGCTACTACACGAAGCACTACCACAGCAGAGTTGTCCAACAATTCGGTGATTCCCATCATAAATTGGTGATCCAGAAGAGCCCGGCTCTGTTGTTCCCTGAGACCAGTTCACTGACCAATATTCACCACTAGCGCTGATGTAACTTGGAATTGATATTCTTTTTTCTGCAGTTGATGGATGGTGAATTCCTGCCCCTGCTGATGCAGAACTTGCGCGAGACCAACCAGAGTAGGAAACTTCGTAGGATGAGTTTGGCGTTGACGATAACTCTGTCAACGTAAAGTCAGTGTATGAACGCGTTGCACGCATTGTTGAGCCTGATGTGAATTGACTATAACTTCCATTGCCATTTCCGCCACTATCACCGCTTCCGGGTGTTCGGCAGTAAGAGTTTTGATGGTTCCAATAGACCACGATTGTTGCATCGGAACTACTAGTAACTCCACAATGGTTTGCCGTTAGAAAATATGGTGTTCCATCTTGAGCAGTGTTATTGATCAGTGCACCCGTACAAGTTAGAAAGCCGTTCAGCGTATAGACCCCAACAGAAGGAATCTCATCCCACCAATCATCTCCTGTTGAACATAACACGTCAATGTTACATGAGCCCGAACCGCCGCGATCAGGGTCATTTTTAAACCCTCGGTACCCTGCTCCAATTGATGTAAGTTCAATTCCTTTTGAAACGGCACGTTTATCAGCTGCATCAACAGTAATCTCAATGGTAGCACTGTTTGAGGGTACGATTGGTGTCCAAAGTTCACCATGATCTTTATTATCTTCTGCAGTAAATGGTCGAATCTGAAAATCAACCTCTTGATTCATAATGAGCATTGAACCGCTGTTCGGCATATTGAATCGACCGAATCCTATATTCATTGATAATGCATTCTCGCAAGTCACTCGGTACGTCCAACGGTACTGATTGTTTGGTAGTCGTTCCCAAATACCGTGCGTAGTAGGAGTAATTGAAACCTGCGTTGGTTGAGCAAAACGCAATGGTAATCCTATTTTTTCTCGGTGCATATCTTCCTCTTCAACTGTTGCATAATCGATTGCCTCCACTTCAAATGAAGGGATTGCGTCCGCAGGCAAGCGATCTTGAGAAGATAGAGTGGTCGATGCACATAGTGCAGCAGAGATTACAGCGGTAAACATTTTAAATTCCTTTTTCCTCTTGTCCTTAACAAGGTCCCCATCCATCGATAATTTCTAACAGGTCAGCAACGCCCACGACGCCATCACCGTTGACATCTGCAGGGGATGAACCCATAGCACCCCACGCGCCTACGACTTCAAGCAGGTCTGTCACATTGGTAACATCGTCGCCATTGATATCTGTTGTACAAGTTGGTTCTGGTTCACAACCGTTATCAGCGCAATCACTTCCTTCGCCAAGGAACGTGCCGCCGCCATTGTTGCAATTTGATTCATACAAATTAACACAAGCACCGCTCGTTCCAATACAGCAAGCGCCGAGTTGTGGGATACCCGGTGCAAGGGTATCTAAGTTGTTTGCACCAGTGCCTAGTGGGTCTAGCCACGAACTTAAACTGCTTGATGCGCTTCCTGACCAAGAGAGACCCAATGAACGGCCATAATAATCATTGGAATCATTTGTGCAATACGAAGCACCGCAGCAAAGCTGTCCGACAATACGATGATTCGAATCGTAGAGTGGAGAACCTGATGAACCTGGGGCAGTTCTTCCTTCTGCCCAATTTACATTCCAAAACTCACCACTCGCTGAAGAATAATCAGGGAATGAAATTCGCTTTTCTGCTGTTTCTGGATGGTGAATCCCTGCGCCGACTCCGAATGTGCTCGAGGAACGAGACCAACCAGAATACGTAACACCCCAAGCAGGATTAGGATTAGAAGAAAGTTCAGTCAACGTAAAATCTGTGTACGAACGCGTTGCACGCATCGTTGAGCCTGATGTGAATTGACTATAACTTCCATTCCCATTGCCTCCACTTTCACTGCTCCCTGGTGTTCGGCAGTAAGAGTTTTGATGGTTCCAATAGACCACGATTGATGCATCTGCACTGCTCGTAACACCACAGTGATCCGCGGTTAAAAAGTATGGCGTTTGATCTTGTGCTGTGTTATTAATCATTGCACCCGAACATGTTGACCAACCATTTAATGTGTATACACCGACCGAAGGAATCTCATTCCACCAATCATCACCTTCCGGACAGAGCACATCAATATTGCACGATTCGGATTGTCCACGATCTTCTCCATTGCGGAATCCTCGATATCCAGCATTGACTGAAGTCAACTCAATTTGTGTTGAGACAGCATTTTTATCTGCCGCATCGACCGTGATTTCAATCACTGCATTATTAAAAGGGACAATCGGCGTCCAAAGCTCACCATGATCTTTGTTATCTTCAGATGTAAATGGTCGAATCTGAAACTGAGCAGTCTCATTCATGACAACCATCGAACCGCTAGCAGGCATGTTGTATTTGCCAAATCCCAAGTTCATCGAACGGGCATTATCGCAACTTACACGATAGGTCCAACGTATTTTATGATTGGGCAGTCGTTCCCATATACCGTGGGAACGCGGTGTAATATTTGTTTGAGTTGGTTGGGCAAATCGATATGGAAGCCCCGCACGTTCTCGTTGTACATCGTCTGCATACATGAAAGCATAATCAATCGATTCTACATTCAACTCTGGAATCATATCGACGGGTAATCGACCCTGCGTCACAGGTGTGATAGCAAGACTGATTGCAGTTGCAACAATAGATGTAATCATGGAAGGCTCCTCATAACTCCAAGGTGTTTCATCATAGAATAACGTTCAAGAATACTTCATTTATTCGTGAATACCAAAGGAAAGATTCTGATTTTTTGAGTGTTTCTAGAGGATTAGTAACGCTTATTGCCCTTGAGAGGGTTTCAATGGGTCTCTTCGATATAACTTCGTGTCTAGAGACCAGACTCGCTCAGTAAATGCTTCATCACCAGTGACTGGTGGATTCCATGGTCTTGCAATATCTAACGATGTCTGAACATGTGCATCTAACGTGTCAAGCTTTGAAACAAAAATTGCCTCGGGCGTTGCTGGAACTTTTACCGCACCATGCTCTAGAACGCCATGATGGCTCAACACAATATGTTGCATGACGGACAAAAAGCCATCTGGCAAGGGTTCCCCTAGTGCTTCTTCGGCAAGTACTGCCTTTTCTTCAAGCCAGATTGCTCCACGAGCAATATGTCCGATTAAATTCCCATCACGTGTATATTCAAATCCCCTATCCCAACGTAACTCTTCGACTTTGCCTAAGTCATGTAAAAAGAGACCAAGAAGAATAAGATCGCGATTTAACCTCGGGTAATTCAGCAACATTCCATCCGCAAGTTTCATGAGTTGAAGGGTGTGTTCAAGCAAGCCGCCAATCCATGCATGATGGATTTGCATTGCTGCAGGTGCAACTCGAAAATGGCTCATAAGATTTTCGTCTTGAAGGTATGCCTCGCCTAATGCACGCGCAGCCGGATGTTCTAGCGATTGAATAAGAGTAACAACTTCGGCAAACATCTCATCGATATTTTTTCGAGTACTCGGGAGCAACTCCGTCAATTCTTCAGATGTGGGTTGATGTTGCCAGATATCTGTAATTTTGATTTGCAACTTCTCTTGGTATATCTCTTGCTCGCCTTCGATCCCAACGAATCCAGTTGATGTAATGTCAGACATTGTTGCAGGATTAAACCGCCATTTTCGTCCGATTGCTTCGCCGGTAGCATCGCGAAGTAAACATTTCAGAAAAGGTTCCCCATTTCGAGTTGTTCCAATTTGTGGATTGACAAGTGCATAAAGACCATGCACAAATCCCTGTCCTGTCATCTCCGATACCTTAGTAGATGTCATCCGCATAGTGTACAGCAGGGTTTAGGAACAGAGATGTACCCAACACTCTTGTTTTTTACACAACGTTTGAGAGAGAGTCGGAAGTGATTAAAGCATTGAATGGGAATCGGGAATACGGTCGAGTAAATCTGTTGCGAGCATGCCTCTGTTTCCATGCTCCTGAGCGAATTGTTTCCCTGCAAGGGCGTGAATCTGGACTCCAAGCACTGCTGCATCGAACAAGTGGGAGACACAATCAACGCCAAACTGCGAAAGGACGCCCGCGATGATTCCTGTCAGGACATCACCACTTCCACCAGTTGCGAGTTCGACTCCGCCCTCTTCAACTCGTTCAGTTCGGACACCATCAGACACGGTGGTGGTATCACCCTTCAAAACAACAATGCAACCATATGCTTGAGCAAGCAATTCTGCTGATTCACCCTCAACACCAACAGAATTTGCAATCCGGCGGTATTCACCTATGTGTGGCGTAAGAACAAGTGGAGCTCGAAGGTCAAGTTGAGCGGACTCTAATAGTGCTAGCGCATTGAGTCCGTCTGCGTCAACAACAATTGGCCTGTCTTCTCTTGAAAGCAACGTCGCTAAGATTTGTTGTTGAGGCCACTCTGAACCAAAGCCCGGACCTATCGCAAGACAACGGCAACTTGCAGCATGCCTGTCAAGTGCTTCGATTGCTGCACTTGGTCGTAATCGGCCGACTTCATCAACAGGTAACTCGATTCCTGTCACCGTTGGAGCAAATGCTAAACCCGTATTCAGAATCGGCTGGGGCATTGCAACCATTGCCTTTCCACAACCACTCCGCATTGCAGCAACCGCGCTTAACATAGGCGCCCCAATCATGACGGCTCCCTCTTCGCTTCGCTGACCACCAATCACACAGACACTTCCGAATGTGCCTTTGTGACCATCATCAGGTCTAGGTGGCATGGCTGGGTGTTGCATTACTCCACTTCGTCTTCAGCCAATACGTCGACTTTTAAATTTCCAATCGTTGGGAGTATTCCACCCATTTCTGTAGCAAAATCTTCGTCGGCAAGTGATGATGTCAACGTCGTGATATGCCCTACTGTAAATGGAACAGGTAACGTCGCATCTAAATCAATCCACTTACCATCGATGAGTGCTTGCGACCACATGTGCCATCCAAACGCGCCGTTCGGACCTCCAATTTCTGGAACATACCTTTCTGGTAAATACACCATGCCCATGACACCTCGAGATGGAATACCTGATGCCCGAAGAAGGCCACACAGTAACACTGCATGTTCACTACAATCGCCTCTTTTGCTCCGCGCTGTTTGTGATGCAGAGGCGAATGCGGTTGACATGTCCTTCTCTTCAATAAAATAGAAGACCTTCGCTCGTAATGCTAATGCTTTGTCCATATCACTTGATCCATCGGG
>CAZVAE010000098.1:0-6718 GCA_964624985.1 uncultured Isosphaeraceae bacterium
GCGATGGCATGAAAGTAATTGGAAATTACACTGCCGGTGAAAATGCAAGCATCTTGATGCCACATCCAAACTGGAGCATTTCAGTTGGTGGCAACTTTGATGTTGCAATCAACGACAGTGCAATGTTCGTAATGAACGAAGCAACGCTTAAACTCAATGGACATAATGGCGAACAATTTGTTGAAGTCATGAGTGGTGATTATGGTCCTACTGAGGACGCACTTAACCCAGCATTTGGATGTACATATCCAATTGGTTCATTGAATGTCGCAACTGGTTCGCACGTTGTCTTAACTGATAATCGTGATAACGATTGTGACGGCATGCTCTCTGAAGTGATCTACACTGAGAATTTGTTTGTTGCACCAGGTGCAACCCTTGATACAAACGGTTACATCATCTACGTATCTAACGTAGATAATCAAGGCACAATCATCGGTGAAGATGACATTATCATCATTAACCCACCTCTTCCAGGTGATGCAAATGGTGATGGCATGGTTGGCATTCTTGATATTCTTATCGTGATTGCTGATTGGGGTCCATGTGATGGTTGCGCTGGCGACCAAAATGGTGATGGTCAAGCAAGTATTCTTGACATCCTCCTCATGATCGCGAACTGGACCTAACCAGTTTCGATTGAATCTTTGATTCAACGAACCGGCCTGCCTTTTGGCAGGTCGGTTTTTTTCTTGCTGTTACAATTCTCTCATGAAAAGGCACTATCGACATACACAAAATGGCAGGTTCGTAAAATGGATTATGGGAGCAACAATCGCTTTATGTCTTTTGATAGCAGGGATTAACGGATGGAGTTCGCCAGTAGCTTTCCCGCTATATGGTGTGACACTTGTTCTGATGTTTGTTACGTGGCTGTTTTCCTCGCTCACCATCGAGATAGATGATGAAGAGTTTTGTCATTTTTTCGGTAGTGGATTCTGGAAGAAAAGGTACTTGCGTTCGGATATCGAAAGCGTCAAACATGTACAAAACCGTTGGGTTTATGGCTGGGGAATTCGATTAACACCCCATGGTTGGTTGTACAACATCTCTGGTTTTGATGCTGTTGAAGTTGAGTTTCGTTCAGGGAAGAAAATTAGAGTAGGGACAGATGATCCAGAGGGGGTGCTTGATTTACTTAACGCCGATAAAAACTAAGTGGATAGATTTTTGAAAGTAAAATACAAGATTTAACTCGTTTTTGCGTGTTTATGCATTTAAGATGTAAAAATGGGATTTGTAAGGCAATTCATGTATGCGGCAACCCTTTGTATCGGGGCGAATTCTTATGCTTCTGACGGTGCGTGTTGTTTGAATGGAGGTGTCTGTTATGACACGATGTCAGAGCTTCTTTGTGGTATATGGGGAGGGGTTTGGCATGCTGATGCAACTTGCGCGTCAGTTGAGTGCGAAACAAATTGTGGTGGCACTTGTAGCCCCGGAGAATCAATAGATTGCTATGGAAATTGTTTTCCAATTGATTGGATTGGCGATGGCTATTGTGATAATGGGCAGTATCAGTGGGATACAAATTCAATCTATCTGAACTGTGAAGAATTCGGTTACGATGGCGGCGATTGCTCATCCGAAGACACTCCATTGAATGCAGGCGCTTGTTGTATTGGTGCGGTAGATGATTGTAAAGGTCGAGTATGCGAAAATCAGTTGTATACGACATGCATCAATGTGGGCGGTCAATTTCTTGGAGAAAATACAAGTTGTGCGCATGACTTTTGTGATTGCCCACCAGGGATGACAAGGGATTGCAATGGGGTTTGTTTTCCGATCTACTACCTAAACGATGATATCTGTCATGATGGTCATTGGTATCCGGAGAATGGCGAAGATGCGTTTGAATATGTCTTAGATTTTTCCTGCTTGGAACTTGCTTGTGACGGCGGCGATTGTACGGGTGTTTGTTCTGGATCTTGTTGCATTGGCCATGATTGTATTGAAAGTGTTTCATATGTTACTTGTGGAGATAATGGAGGCACTTTTTTAGGAAGCGGGGAAACATGCGTAGGGGTAGATTGTTCGAGTGTTCTCATTCCGCAAACATTTGGTAGTGAATTGAGCGGTACAGCAAGCCCAGTTTCAGGACAGCTATCATCTGGATTAGCGGCAAAAAATGGTTTCTACGTTGTGGGGCTAGGAAACGCCACACTAAATTCTGATGGAAGCGAAGTTGCTGCTTGTAATGTCTATAGAGGTAGCAGCACTCTATCAGAAACACTCTATTTTGAATCACCTGTATCAGGTGAAGTTATTGTTGCAACCGATGGGGTCAGAGTCCTGTTAGCATCAAGCACCACTATTGTCGTTTTTGTGGATACCGGCAGTTCTTTTGCTCATGAACAGACAATAACGATTGGCAGTAGTTTGAGAAATGCCACAATCTCAGGCAATCATATTTTCTTGACCACATTTGATTCTTGGTCAGGCAATGGTGTTCATTGGTTTAAACGTGTTGGTGGGGTATGGAATGAACAGGATTTGCAGTTTGTCGATTCAAATGTGCAGAAAACCGTTGTAGATGGGAATCATCTTGCACTTTTAGGTTTATCGAGATTGGATATGTATGAGTTCAGCGCCAACGCATGGATTTCAAGAGAATCATTTAGCCTGAATGGTGAGAACCAAGACGTCGATTTGGATGATGACATGGTGCTTCTTGGTGAAACTACAGATTATTATCCAGGAACACCAAGTCTGGCAGAAGCGACTCTAATCGAACGGGTTTCTGGAGTTTGGATGGTCACAGAGCACTTGATGCCGGTGAATGTGCGTCCAGACGATGATTTTGCATCAAGCGTTGCTATCGAGAATGGCATCGCATGTATTTCAATTCCACGAGATGACTCATCATTGATTGATAGTGGAGCAGTTGCAGTCTATAGAGAAGTGAATGGGGTTTGGACATATACAAACAAACTATTGCCGGGCAATGCGATTCCAAGAATGCGTTTCGGATCTCACATTGCTATAAGTGGCTCATCAGTTTTGTCATATTGGAAGGATTTGAGTGATATTTGGTCTTTTGATGATTATGGCGTTCAGTTTGTAACCATGCCAGATTTTGAATGGTTAAACCCATCAGGGGGAGGAGTTGACGTTGTGAGCAACTGGGTCCCTTCACTTCCTGCTGCGTCAGACTCTGTTTCAATTTCAATTCCAGCAAAATTTAGTATTACAACATCAGGCACATTGCCTTTCGCAAATCTTCATGTAGGTCCAAGTAAGCCGACGATTGATCTTGCTGATAGCAATGTTGCGTTATCAGGTTCTCTGAATATTGCAGGATCGTCGAATTACACAGCTGATTTAGAAGTGGCACACGGTCAATTAACAGTGTTTGAGAATAGCGAGATAGGCGCAACTCAAAAACCAGGCGCATTATCGGTTTCCTCGAGTTCTACCATTTCATTCCTCAACAACGTTGTTCTAAGCAGAAATTCTCAATTGCAAGTTGAACTTAATACGACTGGAAGTGCGTCGCTAGAATTTCAAGGCGATGCTTCACTTTATGGCTCACTCTTGGTGTCTCACTCGAACCCTGAGTTTTCTCCAGAGGTGGGAGAATCATGGGTAATCTTTGAGTCACCCCAAAGCATTCCTGTTTCAGCTCGATTCAAAGTCATTGTCTTGCCCGGGATAGGAAGAGATAAATATTTTGAATTGGAATATTCTGATTTGCTTCCAGGAACGCAACTTATGGCAACTGTACAGCCCATTTCAGATTTATATGATTTAGCTGATACGGATACTTTTCCAGTTTCTGGACGTGCGACTGATATTACTGTTGCAGATTTAGGCTCAGTTGCAGGTCCTGCTGATGGGTATGATGATATTGCTGTTTCGATTTCGGGTACACCGGGAAGCGCGCTCATATTAATCAATGATGGCAAAGGGGCAATTGGTTCTCAAGTTACTTATACGGTTGGTAACTATCCGACGGCGATTGATGGTGGCGATATTGATGGAGATGGCACAATTGATCTAGCAGTTACCAATGCAGATGATGATACGCTTACTGTTTTTCAAAACAATGGTGGTAATCCATCTTCAATGTCAGCGATGAGTCCAGTTTCTACTGGAGATTATCCAATTGATATCAAAATGATAAACATTGATGATGACGGCGATAAAGACATCGTTGTCTCTTGCTATGGCGAAGAAGATGTGTTGCCAGACAACTCAGTGCCTGGCGAACTGCAATTCTTTGCAGTATCGCCATCAGCTCGAATTCAGATTATCTATGTTAGTTCACTTCTCTTAGAGAAGCCCGGCAAGATTAATCCTGGTGATGTAAACAATGACAAAGATTTTGATTTAAATGTCTCCTTGGGCACAGCTGGGAAACTAGCACTTGCAAGAAGAAGTATGGGAAGAGGTTTCGACTGGGAAGTTGTTCAGGAGATTTCAGTTGGTGCGATGCCTTCGAGAATTCAGAATGGTGATTTAGATGGAGATGGCGATATTGATGCAGTGGTTTCAAATGAAGGTTCAGATACGATATCCATTCTGCAGATGGGAGTATCTAATCTTTATGAAAGCGAGTTGACAATAGAAGTTGGCAATGCGCCTTCAAGTATTGCTTTGCTCGATTATGATGGCGATGGAGATTTAGATCTTGCTGCGATTGCTGACAATTCATCTGGACAAAGGGTGATTTATGTCTACCGAAATGACACCTCTTTGAATCCTGGTAATGATATTACGTTTTCTCTGGAACAAGTTCTTAATGATGGCACAAATCCAATTCTGCTTGGGAGCGGTGAAATGGATGGAGACTCAGCGGACGATTTAGTCACAATATTCAGCTCGCCTGGCTTTAGGGGAACTG
Source organism: uncultured Isosphaeraceae bacterium (assembly GCA_964624985.1). Lineage (GTDB taxonomy): Bacteria > Planctomycetota > Phycisphaerae > Phycisphaerales > SM1A02. The sequence goes on from CAZVAE010000098.1 coordinate 4,844, forward strand.
ATTCCACGGTTGCAATAAAATCAGTACCCGCTACTGGTTCTTGTGTTGGCGATTTTGACAATAGTGGTTCGGTGGACATTCTTGATTTGCTGTTCATCATTGGAAGTTGGGGTACACCGAATGCTGATATAACCGGTGATGGCACAACAGATGTTTTAGATATTCTAGAATTGATAGCAGTTTGGGGACCTTGTCCGTAGTAGTCGATGTGGGGTGGCTTTGGTACACTTCGTCGTTACGGGTCCGGACCGGGCTTTATGGACAGGTGGCAGAGCGGTTGAATGCGCTAGTCTCGAAAACTAGTATACACTTCGGTGTATCGAGGGTTCGAATCCCTCCCTGTCCGTTTCGATGCCTCTACCTAGAATGAGATGGCACAAATGCTAGTGTTGGGGTTCTTTTCTTTGCAATCGCCTAAGTTCTTGGGAAAAAAAGGATAAAAATCTATTTTTCATTAGGCGATTCGGAATACACACTCTATAGTTAGGGTGTAAATATCGAGGAGAGATACGATGATAAAAACTATTTTTACACTTACTGTTATGGCCTTCACTGCGTCTTCATTTTCAGATACATTGGTTGTGACATCCAACTCAACGTCCTTTTCACCAGATGTTGTCAATGTAGTTCCTGGAGATGTTGTACGATTTGAATATGGAACTGGCTATCCACATACGGTGACTTCTGGTTCTGGCTGTATGTACGATGGAATCTACTTTAACGAAGAGCTAAATAGCCCTGGTGACTATTTTGAGTTTACTATTACTGAGGATTTGCCAAGTGAAATTCCTTTCTTTTGTGATCCACACTGCAAAATGGGAATGACAGGTGTCATCATTGTTGAAGGAGTTCCGGATTCAACAGTTGATTTGAATATTGGTATTGTTGATATCGATTGTTACTTTCATTACACAAAAAATAGTGACGGTGAAGTGCAAGTGCACTTCTCAGAGTTGTGGAATGACGGCATTTCACGTGCTTCTTTTGCATGGGGAATGGAAGTTGAAGATGTTGAAGATGTTACAATCCAAGTAAGCGCAGCAACTGACGATGGCGGAGAACTTTATGTCCATCGTGTTTCAGATGGCTCAGAAACAGCGTTAGTTACTGGTCCAATGACACTCTATGCAGGGGAAAAATATTTATTCCATGGCTCCTGCAATTTTATTGGTAGGTTCAGTGTCGACCTTGAGTGGACAGAAGAATATGCTGGCGATGAAGATGGGATTGTCATTGTTGACGTTGAAGGTGATGGTTCATTGCATTCAACGGGTGACAACTTTTTTCTAAGAGCAAGCAATGACCAATGGGCCTCGTTTACTTTTGATGCATTAGAGGAGTTTGAAATGCCGCTGACTGTGATAGCTAATGTGAGTAGCTCCACGTTAACAATGCCAGCAAGTGGAGAAGATGCAGAAGTTCTTGTAACAGCTGGAACTCATACAATTAATGTGGGTGGTTCCGGACAGGGTGTTTTGATGCTGAGATTTGATAATGATGGTGATGGAGGGGGACTCCCACAAGATGTCAATGGCGACTGTGTAGTTGATGTGTCTGACCTGTTAGAAATTATTTCAGCCTGGGGAAGCACTTGCCCGTAACCCCCGCAAACTAGTTTTCAAGATACTATAGGTGCAATGGCACCAGAAATACCGCATGATCAACCGAGCATCGAGTCGCCCATCTCAGGGGAGCGACTCGATGCTTTAGCATCCACAGTCGCAGCTTCAATTCAAGAAGACAAACGGACGAGGCATCTTACGACGAGTTACTTGCCCAGTCGGCGGGAAGTAGTCGGTGTTCTAGAGCGATTGAGTTGGCTTTTGTTCCCTGGGTTTAATGGGCCGAGAGTTATTGATTCAGAAGAATTACAAG
>CAZVAE010000099.1:0-6654 GCA_964624985.1 uncultured Isosphaeraceae bacterium
AAGCTACTCGTAAGAAAGCTACTCGTAAGAAAGCTACTCGCAAGAAGGCGACTCGCAAGAAAGCCACTCGCAAGAAAGCTACTCGTCGTAGATAAACACAAACAAAGCGTAATTCAACTCAGGATCACTCGGAAACGGCCCCTAGCAGGGCCGTTTCTTTTAGATTTATCTAGAAACGAATCACATTTCCTGCCATAATATGGATAAGAAATTCAACTATTTCATAGAAGAGATACGAAGAAATACCCATGACACATATTATTGCTGAACCCTGTATCGGAACGAAAGACACCGCCTGCGTAGAAGTCTGCCCCGTTGACTGTATTCATCCTTTAAGTGATAGCGATGATTTCGCAGATTCAGACATGCTCTACATCGACCCAGATGTTTGTATTGATTGTGGTCTTTGTGTAGATGAGTGTCCCGTTCAGGCGATTTTCCCAGAAGAAGATTTGCCCGAGGAATGGCACAAATACATTCAACTCAACGCAGACCACTTTGCGTAACACAGTTCACACGCCACTTGGCGCGTCGGGCTCTTCGATCCAGTCACTACCTCTGTGACCGATATTGAGTTCGCTTTTCATTGTTTTACGATATCCCAACTTCCGAACCACCTCGAGTACGTCGGTCCATGTCGGAAACGTGCGACCATTTGCTTCTTTAAAGGCATTTATTGCGAGCAAAAACAAAAATTGCTCCTGATTCATCTCACCCTCTTCGGCAGCTCTTAAAAAATCAGATCGTCTTCTACCTGGGCCACGCCTTCGGTCTAAATCGGAATCGGACTTCTGGAGTTCTCTGCGGTCTAGGCCACTTCTTCGGTCAACGACTTCGCCATAATCTTCTGGCATTCCCGTCTCATCTGGCGGCTGTTGTCTATCCATCACACTGGTAGCATACCCTTCAGCAGACACCCGTTCAAATTTTAATCCCAACGAACGGGTACAATCTAACATTCAAGCAATGAATCACAAACAACGACATAACGAGATCTCCCCAAATGTCTCAGCGCTCATCCTTGGGTGGATATGGCCTGGCATGGGCCAACTCTCATTGGGGCAAAAACGACGTGGATATCTTGTGATGTTTGGTGTCCTCTTTCTTGTGTTATGTGGGGTGCTTGTAGGTGGAATTGACGCGGTTGATCACAAACAGGACTTTCTTTGGTTCATTGCTCAAATATGGTGCGGACCAATCGTTATCGTGGTTGACCTTCTAAACCAGTGGTTTATTGCCCCACTCCCTGTTGAAGAAAAAGCAACTTTAGTTGGCTTAAGTCACGCAAATGAAATAGGCATCCTTTTTATAGCGATGGCAGGGCTTATGAACTTCGTTGCGATGCTTGATGCGTTGCAACCTGGAAGTAAGGTTGATTTAGAACGACGATCATTTGAAGATCGAGGTAACGCATGAGCCTTGGCTGGATTCCATTTTTAGAACCGATGAATGCTGTGCAGGCTGTTTGGTACCTCCTTCTTATTCCAATGGCGTTTGGAATCTCTATCGTCTACAGAGCAATGCGAGAAGAAACATATTTGACATACTGGCGCTCAGTGGTTGTGATGTCAGGTCAAATTATTTTAGGAATCGTTGCAATTGCCATTTTCCTAGGGCTGTTTGTGCAACTCATTATTCCACTTCTTAGCCAGCCATAAGCCAACTTACATCGATCGATTCGACAAGTTTGTTTTTTAATATGGCGTGGATATGCTTTAATCGTTGGCTCACCCGCGATTCGCTATAACCCAACGAGTGTCCGATTTCCAGCATCGTAAGCCCCTCAACGTACGTGAGTGAAACAATGAGTCTGTCATACGTATTTAACTGCATACATAGCCACTCCTGAAGGTCTTTGCGGTCAATTTCTTCATGGCCACTATTTTTTAACTCAATAGACGACACCATTAACCCATCACCCTCATCATCTTCACCGGGATGGAAGGGAAGCGTATTTGGAACATGTACATCGCGCATGACGGCACTGAATTCTTTTTGATCCAAATGAAGTATGGCTTGAAGTTCTACGTCGGTAGGCGTACGGCCATGTTGTGAACGAAAAAGATCAATACCTTTTGAGATTAATTTTGTTCTCTGCCTTGCCAGCCGCGATGCGGGATCAATTCTGCGCAACTCATCTCGCATGGCACCTTCGACCCGTTGTCTTGCAAATGTTTCAAATTTAAACTGCCGATTAGGATCAAACTTTTCGATACATTCAATGAGTCCAAAGAATCCTACCTGTTCTAAATCTTCAGCATCAATGCTCTTTGGGAGGCCAGAGGCGATCCGTCGAGCAGCGTTTCGTACGAATGTACGCATGTAATATGTCATTAACCAATCCCGCGACTCTAGACAGTTCGTCTTTTTGTAGTAGAGCATCAACTCTGCGGCGAATTGAGCATCGTTATTCTCACTTCTTCTTTTTAGAGGCGACGAAAAATCGTCGCCTTCCGGTATTGGGTGACTGACCATGTGGGTTTCTTCCCTGAAACGTGTTGCAATGTACGGGAAGTGAACAAACACTGCCCAGCCTAGTCTCTTCGTCAACTTATAATCAAAAACCACAATTTTTATCAGAATTACTCTTTGTTCAGCTTAGATTTCGTTAAATGCCCCTTAAACAAGGGCTTAACAGTTGGTCTTTACGGCGTTTTTGAGGTACATTGAAGGGCTCAAGGAGAAAGAAATGCTCATTACAATTCCACTCGCGCTGTTATTCGCGAACGTTCAACCGAACGGCTATTACCACTTTCAATCAGAATCTGTGCCACACAAAACGATGGTAAAAAGCGACATTGCATCAGAATTCGTTCGTATCGCAGTGGGTGGAGACGAGACCGTACACGTTGTTCTTCGGCTTGGTGTTAACCCCAAGGTAGCAAGCACGCACTCGCTTGAAGTGGATGGCTTTGAGCTTCAACACTCACTTGGTGGACTTTCGTACATCGCAGCGTGTGACCCAACACTTCTTGATCCAAAGCACGTATTAGCAACTTACGATGTTGAAGAGATTCAGCCCCTTGATCCAATGTGGAAACTACATTGGTTTCTTGCAGAACAGGGGGTGCCAACGTGGACAATGCCTGTCCATAGAACAAACACCCAAAAACAAGACCCAAGAGTTGCTGTATATGTGATGTATCACAAGGACAGTGACATGTTTCAGGCAAGCGAAGATGCACAACATGTTTTCGGTGCAAAAGTACGTTCCATCATAGAGACGAATAACGTCATTGTGATGGAAGTGCCATACTCCGCTATTTTTAAGTTGATTGAAGAGGATAGAGTGCTCTACGTAGAACCCGCACTGCCAAAGTTTTCTGAACTGAACAACTCAAACCGCGAGGTCACGCAAGCGGACAGTGCACAATCGGCTCCATATAACCTTGATGGTGAGGGAGTTACTGTGATGGTCTACGACGGGGGTTATGGTTTTTCTGGACATCAAGACTTCGGTGGACGTCTTACGGTAAGGGACAGCTCCGGAACAAGTGATCACGCGACTCACGTTGCGGGAACAATTGGAGGAGATGGTTCAGGAAGCGGAGGACTCTATAAAGGAATGGCACCAGCCGTCACAATTGAAAGTTATGGTTTTGAACAAGAGGGAGGATTATCAGAAGGATTCCTCTATACAGATCCCGGAGATTTAGAAGAAGACTATAGCGAAGCGATCAACTCGTACGGCGCTGTTCTCGCAAACAACTCTATTGGAACAAACACAGCTCCGAACGGTTTTCCATGCGAATGGACGGGTGATTATGGCATTACAAGCAACCTCATCGATAGCGTGGTTCTAGGAGATTTGGGCGGCGACATTCGAATCGTGTGGGCGAACGGGAACGAACGTGGCTCAAGTAATTGTGGCACATCGTACAACTCAACAGCACCACCAGCATGCGCGAAAAACCATATTACAGTTGGTGCGATTAACTCAAACGATGAGTCGATGACCTACTTTTCAAGTTGGGGACCAGCAGACGACGGTCGAATTAAACCAGACATTAGTGCCCCAGGGTGCCAAGACGATGACGACGGTGGTGTGACAAGCTGCTCATCGTCGGGTGGGTATTCCAACAAGTGTGGCACATCAATGGCTTGCCCAACAGTAACGGGGTTGTCTGCACTCATCATTCAAGATTGGCGAAATCTATATCCAGGTGAACCAGATCCAATGAATTCAACCTTGAAGGCGCTTCTTGCACACACTGCAGAAGACAAATTTAATCAGGGACCAGATTGTCAGTATGGATATGGAAGCGTACGGGTTGTGAATGCCATTGAGCACGTTCGGGCTGAAAACCACGCTGAGCTTGAAATTGCACAAGATGAAACTGTTGAAATGTTGATTTTTGCGGAAGAACCAGGCATGATTAAAGCAACAATTGCATGGGATGATATTCCTGCAACACCTCTTGTCATTCCAAGCTTGGTCAACGACATCGATTTGGTTGTGATTGATCCTAACGGAACAACACATTACCCTTGGACTATTGACCCAAGTAATCCGGGGAACCCCGCAGTTCGTACGCACGCCGACCACCTCAATAACATTGAACAAGTACAAATTGATGCTGGTCAAGCAGGTGTGTACCGAATTGTCATGCATGGTTACAACGTTGTCAGCGGCACGCAAAAATTTGGCTTGATGGCATCACCGATGCTTATCAGATGCTCTTCAAATGGTATTGCATCCCTTGACCGTGGCTCTTATGCGTGCGGTGCAAATGTTGGATTGCAAGTTGTAGATTGTGATTTGAATGCTAACGACGAAGCCATTGAGAGTGTTGAAGTCACGCTTTCATCGACAACAGGTGATTCAACTGTAGTCACGCTATACGAATCAGGCGAGGCAACAGCATCATTCCATGCAGATGGAGTTATTGTCGGAGAAACGATAACAGCTGAACATGGCGACACGCTGACACTTTCGTATCTTGATGAAAACGATGGGCAGGGCGGTTCCGATGTTGTGGTCATGGACCACGCACTTGTGGATTGTGAATTCCCCGCAATTATGAATGTGGTAGTTACTGAAGTCTGGACTCATGATGCAACAGTACACGTCGATACAACTGAAGAGACAACGGTTCAAATCTATTATGGCGAATCTTGTTCTACACTCGACCAAGTTGCAAGTAGCACGTCTTCCCAGACGAGCCACGACGTTATGATCTCAGGCCTTATCGATAACACGACGTATAGGTTTGAAGTGCATGCGATGGATGGAGCAAACAATACGGTTGTTGAAGACAACAATGGAAACTGTTTCTTCTTTACGACCGAAGATGTGCCAGACTATTTCACCGAACAAGATAGTGGGTTCGACCTTGATGGAGTATCGGTGACCTATACACCGTATGACAACGTTGATCAATATCGCGCTTGTGCTGAACCAATCACTCAGTTGCCAACAAGTCCAACGGAGGGAACAATCATCAATCTTAGTGACGATGATTATGAGGCTGTGAGTACCGGTTTAGTTTCACTGTACGGGGTCGAGTATTCTTCAATGTACATTTCAAGTAATGGTCGAATTACATTTACTGGTGGCGAAACAGATTACACAGAATCGCTAAGCGAGCACTTCTCTCAACCCGGAATATCAATGCTTTGGGACGATTTAAATCCAAACAATGGGGGCACAATTCGCTTTGCAAACTTCCTAGATCGGGTGGTTGTGACCTTTGACGGTGTTCCTGAGTATTCAAACACTGGCAGCAACACCTTCCAATGTGAGTTGTTCTATGACGGCAGAATTCGATTGAGTTGGCTTGGCGTCGATTCGAATGACAACATCGTTGGGCTATCTGCAGGTGGGGGGATGCCTGCCGGATTTGAGGAAGATGATGTATCAGAATCTGATGATTGTGGAGAGCCCGTCATACCAGGCGATGTGAACGGTGATGGCGTAGTCAATGTCACCGACCTTCTTGCAGTGATGGACACGTGGGGCTTCTGCGTTGATTGTCCTGCTGATTTGAATGGTGACGGAATCGTGGATGTGGTCGATTTACTCGAAGTTGTGGGCAACTGGGGGTAATACCCACTTGTACGTGTATTGCGGTTATTCCTGACATGGCGTACACTTACGAATCGGAGTAAAATAACACCATGGCAAAATTGTTCTACACCCTAAGCGAAGCAAGCAATCGTCTCGGAAAATCTGAGGACGAAGTACGTGATATGGCAACATCTGGCCAACTTGAAGAGATGCGGGATGGCGATCAAGTCATGTTTAAACGCCAGCAAGTGGATTTACTTGCTGGTGACGTTGACCAATCTGATGATTTGGATTTAGATCTGTCAAATAGCGGCTCGTCTCTATCACTCGGCTTGTCAGATTCTGCGACGGATACTGCAGCGCAAGTAACAGATGAAACAGCTGATATTGGAGAGCCAAGTGAGAGTGGTGCTAGCGGTTATGGACTCAGCGACAGCGGTACCGGCCTTGGATTGGGTGGAAGCGGTGCTGGACTAGATTTGGGTGGAAGTGGTTTTGGATTTGACCTTGGAGACAGTGGCAGTGGTGCTGGGCTCGACCTCGGCGGTGACCCAAACTCTGACAGCGGCCTTGGCGTTGCCTTTGAAGGCGGCGAAGATGATGACTCTGCAGAAACCCGAGTTGCAGATGCGGTTGACGAAGAGTTA
>CAZVAE010000100.1:0-6632 GCA_964624985.1 uncultured Isosphaeraceae bacterium
GATTCGTGTACTAGAGGCGATCTGTCCATCTCGGACTTTAATCTGCTCACGAGACCAAGTAGTTATCAGGGACAACACAACAAGAAACAAAAATACAACAAAGCAAGTACGTAAAAACTCTGGTTTTTTTAACAACATGTGTAACGAAAATGTAGTTTTCGGTATGTTCCGCAGTACATTGTCTCTGCGACTATTGCTACTACCTTTGTTTCGTTGTCCTGATGTTTTGCCCATGTCGAGTTGCTCTTCAGTCGTCTATATCGGTTATTCAGCAGCCGTTACGATGCAATGTGGAAGATCGCCATGGTTTTTGCGATTCGTAGCCGCTCTTCTGCTTGCAAAATGACCTGCTCGTACAAGGTACAAGGTTCTTCCACTGAAATCAGTGTTTTCTGTAATCCAAACGGAATCAATTCCGGCTTTTGCTAAAGTCGGAGTAAGAGTTGCAACAGCCGTTGTAGCATTTGATTCGTCTTTATAAGCTCCGAATTGAAGAGTAAATGCATCTGATGCACCTATTGATGAAGAATCAAAATTAGAAAATTTCTTGGAAGCCTTCTGTTTATCAATTCCAGTTAAATCTCTTTCAGCCTTTCTGAAAGCGATTGTGGCGGTAGCGTAATCATCTTCATTTTCAGAAATAATCCCAAGCATCGCATTCGCTTTGCCTTGTACTTCTTGGTTTGATGAAGCAGCTGCTTTTGAAAACCACAATGTTGCTTCTTCAACGTGTTCACGCTTGAATTCGCATAATCCCATCATGTACTGCGACTCGCCAACATTCTTGTTCGCGTCAATTGACTTTTTTGCCCACATCTCACTTAAAAGCCACTGCCCCTGATTGTATTCAGCGACACACTTATCTAGATCGCTAGGTTGAGCGGATTTACACCCGATTAGAATGAGGAAAAGTGAGAGAGTACAGATAAGTTGTTGCATAGATGGTGTTCCTGCTTGTATCGTACCCTCTTGGATTAGTTCCCGATGCGACTTCTACGCTCCATTTATAAATCATGGCGAAAGAGTGCTTTCCGCACTCTGATTGTTGATGATTTTCGTGCATGGAAAGGGATTGAATTGCAAATCGCTTCATGGCATGTCTCAAAGCAGCTAACGACAGAAAAGCCCCACGTAGCGATCTTATTGCCTACATCTGGGTTATTCCCAGTTGCATTGACAGCAGTTTGGGCGCTGGGTAAAAGCGTAGTGCCTCTGAACTATCTGCTGACGAAGAAAGAAATTCAATACATCATTAAGGATAGCGGCGTAGATACAGTAATCACTGTTGGACCAATGCTGGATTTCATCGGAGAATTACCAGAATGCGTGGCAACACTGAGATTAGATGAAATGTCATTCACTGGATTTCCTCCGATTCGTCGTTCAGTAAAAAGTAGCAGTGACATGTTAGCCGCATTGCTTTATACATCCGGTACTTCTGGAAATCCAAAAGGTGTAATGCTTTCAGCAGATAACCTCCAATCGAACATAGAACAATGCATTGCCAAAGCAGATTTTACAAGTAAAGACATCTTTGTTGGGTTGTTGCCTCAGTTCCACAGTTTTGGTTTTACGGTTACAACACTTTTACCAAGCGTAATCCGAGCAAAGACGGTCTATATGGCGAAGTTCAACCCTAGAAAAGTTGTCGACTTAGTGCGAGAACATAAGCCAACAATGATTGTTGCAATCCCGTCAATGTACAACGCAATATTAAATACAAAAAGTGCCAAGGCAGAAGATTTTCACTCTATACAACTTGCTGGTTCTGGAGGTGAAGCATTGCCTGCTTCAGTATACGAAGGATTCAAAGAACGTTTTAATGTTTCGATTTGTGAAGGGTATGGATTGACTGAAACATCACCAGTAACACACTGGCGAATGCCTTATGAAGATAAGTACGGAACTGTAGGTAGGCCTGTTGACAGGTTGCAACAAAAAATTGTGAGTGAAAATGAAGAAGAGATAGGTCCAAACAAAGATGGTGAAATTCGACTGAAGGGACCGAACATCATGCAAGGGTATTATCAGATGCCAGATGAAACTTCTTCAGCATTTGATGAGGACGGATTTTTCAAAACCGGTGACATGGGAAGAATCGACGACGATGGCTTTTTGTCAATTACGGGTCGAATCAAAGAAATGTTGATTATCGCTGGTGAAAACGTGTTTCCAAGAGAGATTGAGGAAGCGTTAACTTCACATGAAGATGTTCTGGCTGCTGGAGTTGTCAGCCGAATGGATGAGTCTAGAGGCGAAGTGCCTGTAGCATTCATCGAGCTTATAGAGGGAGCTACATTTGACGAGCAGCAATTGCGGAGTTGGTGTCGGGAGAAGATTGCTCCGTTTAAAGTGCCAAGAACCATAACGGTTCTCTCTGAGTTACCACGTAATCCAACTGGAAAAATAATGAGACGAGAGTTATCAAAACTAGTTCAAATGGAAGTGTCCTAATGAATCAACATATAACTTTAGCGCATAGTCCTGATCCCGATGATGCGTTTATGTGGTGGCCACTTGCTGATATAGATGGCAGTGGTCCAGCAATAGACACTGGAACCTTTTGTTTTGAACTTGTTATGGATGATATTGAAACACTGAATGAAAAGTCACAATCTGCGTTGTATGACATTACGGCAATCAGTATTGCCCAATATCCAAATGTTGTAGAAACGTATGATTTAACGGCTTGCGGGGCATCACTTGGTAATGGCTATGGGCCAAAAGTCGTTGCGAAGGAACCACTCACAGTGGAAGAGCTTTTGACTAAGGAGGGTGAGTTTGCTGTGCCGGGGGAACGGACTTCTGCCCTTGCAGCGTTACGAATCTTAGCTGGCGAGCAGGATATATCTTGGCAATCTCTGCCATTTACCGAGATTATGGATGAAGTAAGCACTGGAAATTTTATCGGTGGAGTTGTCATACACGAAGGTCAGTTGACATTTGAGAAACACAGTTTGCATGAGATATGTGATTTGGGTGCGTGGTGGAAATCTAAAACCTCTCTCCCACTCCCTCTTGGTGGAAACTCTATCAAACGTGATTTAGATGAACGGTTTGGTGTCGGGGCAACGAAAGAAGTGACTCATTTGTTATTGCAATCCATCAAATATGCGATGAAACACCGAAAGAAATCATTAGAGTGGGCGATGCAATGGGGTAGGGGAATTGATATGGATTGCACAGATGAGTTTGTTGAGATGTACGTCAACAAATGGACTTTGGATTTTGGTGATTGTGGACGTGCAGCTGTTCGAAGATTTCTCGATGAAGCAGCCAAGGTGCGTGCGGTCCCTGATGTTAGAGAGATTAATTTTGTCTAACAATTCAAGTCAGCTTCTCCAAGGAGTGTGAATCCTTTTCGAAGGAGTAACTGTCCACCAAGCGTTAGATCATCAACTGCAACGGCGATGATTGAATCGCCTGTTGTGGATTGTAGAATGAGGGAGTAGATGAAGGAGATGTTCAGCTCTGCCCCAAGTAGGTATAAACAAAGATCTGCAAGTGAGTGTGAATCATCGATAACGGTTACGATGACATCGATCTCTGAAAAGGCGATACCAAACTCCCGAAGCATCTCTCGGGCAGCATCCGCATTGTCAGGAATCATCCGAATAACCGCATGATCAGAGGAATCAATGACATTTAAACCCACGACATGGACATGCGACGCATCGTCAAAATGCCGTAACAAATCAAGTAGCCGTCCAACTCTATTTTCAAGGAATACTGAAAACTGACGTACGGAAGGTACGGCATATCCTTGCATCGTGTCTTGGGGAAGTTGGGCCATCAGTTTAGTTTAAATTAGGGTTTGTCATTAAAGATGAACCATCAATTGCTTTGTCCTCTTTAGGAATTTTAATGGCCGTTTCTTCGCCAATCTTTTCTGGCAAGTATTCATGTTCTCGTTTACGAACAATCATAACGGTAACAATTTCGTCATCCTTTTCGATTTCACGTGCAGTGGAAAGCCCTGATGTGATTCTACCAAACACTGTGTGCCTGCCATCAAGGTGTGGTGTAGGTAAATGCGTTAGAAAAAATTGGCTGCCGCCACTATCTGGCGCGGATGTTTTTGCCATTGAAAGTGAGCCAGCAAAGTGTTTACGGTGATCTTCGTTGGTGTGCTCGTCTTTAATTGAATACCCAGGACCATCATCAGCAGTCGGATCTTCTTCACCACGGAATGCTGGATTGCCACCTTGTGCCATAAATTTAGGGATGACTCGATGGAATTTAATGCCATCATAAAATCCTGAGTCTGCCAATGAGATAAAGTTAGCCACTGTGTTTGGTGCGTGATCTTCAAAGAGTTCGAGTTCAATTGGACCCTTTGAAGTGTGCATGATGGCACGTGGTAGATCGTCAGCAATTTCTTCAACCTCACGAATCGTTAACTCTGTATTCCATTTTTCAAGTTGATCTTCAGCACGAGTTGTTTGCCCGCTGATTCGAGTGGAAAGACGGGGATCATCGACAAGAAGTTGATTGTCAATAGCCTTGAGAGCTGCTAAAGATTCTTCAAACCTATTTTCTGCAAACAGAAGTGAAGAATACAATTCCGCAGCATCGGGGGTCTGGAGTTGCTCGTCGTTTAACTTTTCCATCGCTGTAATTGCTTTTTGAAATTGATTCGATGCGTCAAGTGTTTTTGCCCATGCGATGACGATTTCTGTGGAGTGAGGGAATCGGTTTGCCAGATCACCATAGATCTGATCAGCATCAGCACCTTCTTGGGTTAACAAAAACTCTGCCCATGCCATGGCAATAGCAGTGTTATCAGGTTGTAACTCTGTCAACCGTTGAAAAAGAGCATTGCAGATTTCAGTATCACCAAGCCAAGCGCTAAGTTGAAGCTCAGCAGCAATCAGCTGAAAATTCTCATTCTCACTATTCCATGCTGTCATCTCATCTCGACATTTCAGGATTGTCTCTGTATCGCCAGGGGCTAGACCCCGCTGGTTTGCCACAGAAGTTCTGATGGTCTGGAATTGATGAAGTAGGGTCTCGGCATCATTTTGGGTAGTAAACGTGGTGAGTACAAGGAGTAACGAGCAAAATGTAGTTGAAAACATAAGTAAAAAAGTCCTAACATATTGAGAATATCTAGCAGAATACCATCCTAAAAGAGTCTCAAAAAGAGGCGTACAAAAATATGATAAAAATAAGGGAATTACTTGACCTAGATTCCCTATGCGTTATGCTTTCCATCTCCGTTTTCGCGGAACCGATTTTGCCCCCGGAAGGGCTCGGTGTGGGTCTTAGACTCCGCCGGGCCTTTTTTTTGCTCAGCTTTGCGCAGTATCCAAGCCTCAGCTTCGCTTTTAGCAACCCCTACTAATCCTGAATAGACGAAGTTGAAGTTGAGTAATAAATAAAGGCCCGGTAGACGCAAGCGCCATACCGAGCCCTTTCGGGGGTAATGAATTAATAGTTATTATAGCGGTAATATATGCAAGTGTCAAAGAAGGGGTATTTTTGGAGCATCCTTTTACACTAAAAATCTGCCCTAAGTGCAGCAGTTATCGCAATTGCAAGTGCATCCGCAATATCAGGTGGATTTGGTGGTTCGGACAGTTGAAACGTGCTGGAAATAGCATGTTGCATTTGAGATTTTGTTGCTCTTCCATTGCCAGTTATTGACTTTTTTATAGTGGCTGGTGTCAGCTCAAGAAGTGGTAACGATGCTTGTTCACCAGCGAGTAAAATGACACCTCGGGCATATCCTAGGATTGTCGCAGTTGCGACTTGTCTTTTATGCGTAAAGACAGTTTCAACTGCTAACAAATCTGGCTGTTGTTCAGATATGACTTCTGAAACATCTGTATAAAGTTGGGAAAGTCTGAACGACACACTCTTTTTCGTGTCAAGTTTCATTGCACCAGCTTCAATCAAAACGGGTTTGTTACTCGTTTTTTTATATTCGATACAACCATAACCAGCAATTCGTAGGCCAGGATCAATGCCAAGAACTCTCATGCTTTGAGTATGTCCTCATCAATGTACCCATCCTTTAATCGGATGACTCGTTCATATCGGTTTCCAATTGCTTCATCATGAGTGACGATGATGATTGTTAATCCCTCTTCATGCAGTTTGTCAAACAGTCTTAGTACATCTTCACCCGTCTCTGAGTCAAGGTTTCCGGTTGGTTCATCAGCAAGCAAAATCGCAGGGTCAGTAACAAGAGCACGGGCGATTGCAGCTCGTTGCTGTTGCCCGCCAGATAACTCGCTTGGTCGATGATCGACTCTATCTTCAAGCCCAACTCTTTTAAGCATTGAGTGTGCCTTTTCACTTCTTTCAGATTGAGGAATGCCTTGGTAATAGAGCGGGATTTCGACATTTTCAGCAATACTTAACTGAGGGATAAGATTAAAAGATTGAAAGACGAAGCCGATTTGCTCGCCACGTATTCGTGATAAATCGTAATCTTCTAGTGATGCAACATCATTGTCATCAAGTGTATATGTGCCGCTCGTAGGGCGATCAAGGCAACCTAAAATGTTCATCAACGTACTCTTCCCTGAACCGGAAGAACCCATGACAGCAATTGATTGTCCGCGTGGAATATCTAAATCGACCTCGCCAAGGGCTTTTACTAGGATTGAACCATCAGGTTTGTAATA
>CAZVAE010000101.1:0-6627 GCA_964624985.1 uncultured Isosphaeraceae bacterium
AGCTCTCTTGATAGTGAATAACTTTCTTTGCAGATCTCGGAGCAGCAACCTTCAGAAACGATGTGATGCGTTGATGAGATGATTCAGAATCGACAATAATTGCATCAATGCTCGTTCTTAAAACATCCCGAATTGTTCGTACAAGTAGATCTGATTCGTTATATAACTGACAAGGTGCAGGGACTGTACTAATTCGTTTTTCAATCATTTTCCAAAGCCGCATGAGATATGCAACATCACGATTAATCTCAGTTTTCTTCTTCCCCATACCAGCTGTTCTCAAAATAAATCCAAATCCTTTTGGCAATTGAAGTGCGTCGAGAATCTTACGCATATCACGCCGTTCATCTTCATCTTCAATTTTTCTTGAAACTCCTACCTTATCCATAAAGGGCATCATCACAACGAGCCTCCCGGGAATAGAGAGGTAACTTGTCAAAGTTGGGCCTTTGGTTCCAATGCCTTCTTTGAGGACTTGGATGAGTACTTCATCGCCTCTCTTTAAACATTTCTGTATAGGCGGCCGATTATGTTTCGCGATTTTCTTACCCACCCTCTCACTTGTTTCCTTACCTGGGAAATATTTAGGGTGTAAATCAGTCACATGGAGAAATCCGCTTTGCATGCCTCCATATTCGATGAATGCGGCTTGTATAGAAGATTCTACGTTTGTAACTCGACCTTTATAGATATTACCAACGCCAGTCGCTGTATTTGATCGTTCTGTATAGAGTTCCTCTAAACGTTCATTTTCTAGAATTGCAATTCTTGTTTGAACGCCTGGATCGTCATTAACAATCATGATTTCCCGATATTGGCAAGCTGTTTTGTCTTCCCCACTTTTTTTGGCTTTTGTCAAAATAGGCCTTTTCCCGCAATTGCGGTTTTCCAAAACACCGGACTACTTGTACACGAGAAGTAAAATAATACATCTCTAGGCGGTTTAAACCCGATAAGTGTTGAGCCATAAAGTCTGCTCATTTGTGTTCCTGCGGGAGACAAATTGTCGCCCTTTCGTGTTTGGCGAATTGTAGGCCGCAGTTTTAATATCGCGATCCCTACGCATCATTCGTTTAGTTGTATGCCTAAGTTTGTTGCTCAGCGGTCCAACCGCTTAATGCCTCAGGCACGATTTTATGCAATTCATTACGAAGCGTCGAGAGAATTCGACGATCCGAGTCGAGCGAACCAATTTTCCTGGCTAATCGCTCACAATCTTCGACCTTTACACTGCGAATAACCTGTTTTACAGCAGGTATTTGCGATGGAACTAGGGAGAGACTCCTTAATCCAAGACCGATGAGTAGCATAGTATATACTGGATCGCCAGCGATTTCGCCACATAGAGAGGTTTCCACCTTCCCACGCCTTGCAGCCCTAATAACTGACTTTATGAGCTTTATGACCGCAGGATTCGCAGCAGTGTATAAACTGGCTACTCGTTCATTTCCTCGGTCAACAGCGACCGTATATTGAATCAAATCGTTCGTTCCTATCGAGAAAAAGTCTACTTCTCTTGTAAATGTAGCCGCCATTAACGCAGCACTTGGCACTTCAACCATCATTCCTAGCGGGATATTCGGAGAGAATTGGATTCCTTCTTCCTCGCATTCCTCAAGCACTTCGTTAAAGATAAACTTTGCTTGCCTTAACTCATTCATTGACGTGATGAGTGGAAACATTACCCTAATTGGACCAACTGATGAAGCTCTAACGATTGCGCGAAGTTGTATACGGAACAAGTCTTGATTTTGCAAACAATACCGTATAGAACGCAGTCCTAGAAAAGGATTCCGCTCGGGCTCCATCGCCTGTGCTTGCGTATATTTATCTGCACCCAAATCAAGAGTTCGCAGGGTCAATGGCATACCATCTAAGTTGCGTATTGCTGCTACATATTCTGCATACAGCTCATCTTCTGAAGGAAGTGAAGCCGTTGTGAGATATTGAAACTCTGTTCGGTATAGCCCAACACCTTCGCCACCCTTTTCAATCACTTGTTCAATCTCATAGGCAAACTCTATATTGCCGTATAAGTGAATCTCAGTACCACATTCCGTAATTGATTTTTCTTTAGTAACTTCTTGCGTTTGTTGCCTATAGGTCTCAAGTCGTTCAATATTTAAACGCATTTGAGCAATCGTCGACTCATCAGGATCAATGATGACTGTGCCTGATTTACCATCAAGAATCAACATATCGCCATCACTGACTTCTTCTGCGACTGATTTACAACCAACGACAACTGGAATACCAATTGCTGCAGCTACAATTGAACTGTGATCGGTACGACCTCCTATATCTGTTGCTACTCCTAAAACATTTTCATGATCAAATGTTGCAGCATCTCCAGGTGACAAATGACAATGACTGGCTCATCAACGGAAGCTAAACGATCTTTAGAGCCTCCTGTTAACTGATTCATCAGGCGGCGCTCTAAATCAAAAACATCATTTGCTTTCTCTCTAAACACTCGGTTGTCCATTGTCCGGAACTTATCAGCAAGTTCTCCGAATGCTTCAACGACAGCAAAGGCTGCATTGACTCCTTCATTCTGTATTCGTGTACGAATTGGTTCGATGAGTGTTGCGTCTTGCAACAAGCCAAGATGAAAATCAAAAATCTTAGCTGGCTCATCTCCTAAAGAAGCAGCAACTTCATCTCGATCATGAATAACCTCATTCTGTGATTTGCGTACTGCAACATTAAAGCGTTCTAACTCGGCTGGGATCTCATCTTTCGATAAGATAAGAAAAGGGACTCTGTGCAGTGATTTTTCTAAAACCATAGCACGCCCGATGACGACGCCTGGACTAACTGGGATGCCTTGTAATAGTTTCATAACTACTGCAGCGTTCGATAGTTGACTAATGAAGTTCCGAAGGCTGAGCGTCTATTATAGCGAGGGTTCCCTATTCCCCCTCCAAAGAGCCCCTGCCATAGATTTAAAATCTTCCCCAATAACAAGTAAAGCGGGTAATAGCAACAAGATAAGGACCGTAGCACTGATTAACCCAAATGAAATAGCGACTGCCATTGGGATCAGGAATTTTGCCTGCATTGACTGTTCGAGCATCAGAGGAGTCAGCCCTAACACCGTTGTAATCGTTGTAAGGAAGATTGGCCGAAGTCGAGAGGCACCTGCACCTATCAACGCTTTTCTTAATGAATCCCCACTGGACCTGCGTGTATTATAAAACTCAACAAAGATAAGTGAATCGTTAACGACCACGCCACTCAAAGCGACAAACCCAATCATGCTCAAAAAAGAGAGGGATACTCCAGCAATATAATGACCCCATATGACTCCGATAAGTGCGAAGGGAATCCCAAACATTACGATGATCGGCTGGAAGTAACTTCGAAACAACCAAGCCAATATGACATAAATCATGAGGCAAGCTGCAGCAAAACCAAATGGGAGAGAAGCGAATGCCTCTGCTTGTTGCTCTTGTCGACCTCCCGTTGAAAATTGAACTTCAGGGAAAGCAACTTGCCAATCCTCAAAAGGCAATTGCGTTGCTATTGACTCAGGGCTAACCCCTTCTATAACCTCAGCGGTAACTGTAATAGTCCGCTGACGGTCTACTCGATTAATAGATCGATACCCGCGCTCTTCAGTGATATTTGCAATCTCAACAAGAGGCACCGAAATACCTTGATTTGTGATGATCCACAGTTTTTCTAACTCACCAACATTTTGTCGTATCTGTTTGCCCATTTTAACGCGAACATCAACCTCCTCACCATCATGAGCAAATACGTGCGCATCTAGCCCGTAGACGGCACCTTTCACTTGGTTAGCAAGATCTGTTAAGGTAATCCCAGCTGCTGTTGCCCCTTCACGCAATTCTAAGCGCAACTCTCTTTGTCCTGTAGATGATGAGTCCGCAACATCTCGAACAGCTGAAAACTGTCTTAAATCTTCAGACACAACTTCTAAAGCAGAATGTAATTTTGCTTCAACAACTCCTTGAAGTTTGATTGTTATATCTGCACCAGTAGAAGGACCGGACATCATTTCATAACGAATGCTATCTGCCATTAGTGATTGATCGCCTAAAGAATGTCTAATGTGATCAATGATTTCACTTGCGTTAAATTCTCTTTCTTCAGAAGGTGTCAGTTCAATAAAGAGTTGCCCTAAGTTTGAAGCAAGCCCACCATCAGCGGTTTCAGTACTTTGCTGAACGCCAACTGCTGTATTAATATGATTGACTTGAGATTGCTTTCTACTTTTTCAAGCATTGATAAAGTTTGTGAAAATGGCGTCCCTTCTGGCATACGGACATTAATTGCGATGGTTTCTGCATCCGGAATAGTCATAAACTCATACCCAACTCTACCGCCTGCAACAAGACCAAACGAAATGAAAAGAGTAGAAACAGCAACGGAAAGACTTACATATCTGTACCGAATCACTGATGAAAGAAGGCGCAGATATAAAGGGACGATAAATTCAAAAATAAACTTATCTCGAATCTGTTCAAAGTTATGTACAAGCTCACCAAATCGAGAAGTTGATGGGCGCTCACTCTTTTCTAAACTGTGCCCTAAATGTGCTGGCAGAATCAAAATTGCCTCAAAAATACTCATTGCAAGAGCACATGCCACCACGATAGGTAGCGCTCCGAGTAGATCACCCATATTTCCTTTCACGAAAGAGAGTGGCAAAAAAGACACAATTGAAGTTAACACAGTCGCAATGACAGGCCATAAGACTTGAGAAGTTCCAGTTACCGCTGCTTCCATTGCCGAGATACCTTGCTCATGTTGCGCCTTTATGTTTTCCGCCACAACGATAGCGTCGTCTACAAGGAGCCCTAGAACAAGAATCAGAGCGAACATCGTCAACATGTTCAACGTGATACCCATTAAAGACATAACAAATAATGTTCCCCCAAGGGCAGTTACTAATCCAACGCCAACCCAAAATGCTACTCGCCAAATCAATGCCAGTAAAAGAAGTATAAACACAAGCAAACCGCCGTAGAGGGCATTCTCTGTCAATAGGTTCATTCTGCCTTCTACAAAGCGAGCGAGGTCAATAAAAGTTGAGAGCGAAGTATTGCTTGGCAAGGGTTCTGCTTCCATCCCTAACTTCCACGCGCGTTGCTGAATCGTGTTCCCACCCGTTATAGATTCCTTCCAACTTGGCCGAAAGGGTTCTCTCATCCTGCCAGCAACGTAGGCGCGTACGATCTCAGCAATTTGAACAATGTCTTGATCACCTGATTTCGTGATAAACAAGTTCATCGCTGGGTGTCCGTTAAAACGGATTGCAATCGGAATATCAACAACAGTTGTTTTCACTTTTGCAATATCGCCGAGCCGAAGACTCTCCCCATCATGCGAAGAACGAATGACAATGTCGGATAAATCTAGGGAAGTTTCATTTGGATTATCTGTACGAATCAAAATATCACCACCGGCACTTCGAAGTGTGCCCGCAGGAATTTGATTCATCCAAAGTGAAATTCGATTAGAGACTTCAGTGATGCTGAGTCGATGTTCAACCAGACTATCTTGATCGAGTTCAACTGTTAACTCATTTGAGATATCGCCACCGAGACTTATTGCCCCCATCTCTTTAAATGAACGCAGGTCATCTCGTACATCTCGAACCGCTTTCTTCAAGACTTGAGAATCAACGTCACCCCAAAGTTGGACCATAATGACAGGCATTCTCGGCTCTAGCCTAGTCACTATTGGCCTCTCAACATCGTCTGGTAAATCTTGTAATGATTCAACCGAACGGCGGACTTCATCTATTGAATCGTCTAGGTTACGCACGCCTTCTTTGAACGAGACGACTAAAGTCGCGCGGCCCTCAACGCATGTTGTATTGATTTCATCAACTGCATCAATTTCAAATATTGCGTTTTCGAGACGTAATGCAATTGCGCTTTCAACATCTTCAGGAGATGCCCCAGGAAATGACATACTTACAACAACTTGGTCAAACTGCATGTCTGGAAAAAATTGGCGCCTAAGTGTAAACGCGGAATAAATGCCCGCTAAAATTAGGCCCGCCATCAGCAAGTTAATTGGCACTGGATTTCGTAGACCGAATCGTGGAATATTCATTCCATTACAACCTTAGATGCAAGGATTGGTCGGACACGCATTCCGTCTCTCAAACTTCCTCCAGGATCAACCACGACTAAATCACCTTCATATAGCGGTGTTTCTAATATTGCCCAATCATAATCCGGTAATTGGAATTGGGCAAAATCTCCAGTTACTGAGAAATCGATATTCACGGGCAAACTTCTTAAGACAGAATCTCGCACAACGAGAATTCGATCATCACGAACTGCTCTTCGAGGGACAACCCAACGTAATTGTTCGGAAGTTTTGTTTTCAACTTCTCCATGCAAAAATAATCCAGGTGGAATTCGATTTGCTCTTGCAGGATCTTGCTCAATATCGACATAAACAATCATTGTACGAGATGAAGCGTCATCCTCAGGTGCTACCCTCGTTACATGAGCATCCCAATATCGTTTGCCAAAACCTGCTGATCGCAAGTGCACTGGGTCATTAACACGCACGTGTGAGCGTGCATGAGAGGGCAATCTGAGAGGGATCTCCATATTTTGACTATTCACAATTCGAGCAATTCGT
>CAZVAE010000102.1:0-6623 GCA_964624985.1 uncultured Isosphaeraceae bacterium
CATAGTTGCAAGGGGCGCTGCAAGAGTAGACCTTGTTTTAGTAAGTCCAGTACGAATCGCTTGGAATGTTGTTTGAAAAATACCCATTTATTTTTGTATATCACTTGTTTGGTGATACAACGCATCGAGTACACCATTGACGAATGTAGAAGAGTGTTCTGTTGAATACAACCGAGCAAGTTCAATCGCTTCATCAATTGCAGCAACCGGAGGTGTCATGCCGGAAGTCATTTCGTATCTTGCAAGTCGTAAAATATTGCGATCGATAAGAGGTTGTCGGTGCATTGGCCACTCTGGAGTGAGAGCTTCTATCTGAGCATCACCCACGAGGCGGTCTTCCCATACTTCTTTAGCGAGCTGTAACGATTCTTCATCTGGTTCAGTGGAGTGTGATTCATTCTCATCAAAGGGAGTTTTTGTGATATGGGCAACGTCTTCATTTCCAGCATCAAACTGACAGAGTAGTTGCAATGTTTGCTCTCGCCATGATCGGTAATGTTTCGTTTCGTCTGACATTAGGATTGCAGGTCTCTCAGTGTGACTGCTGTTCCAATCGCTGCCCGCATAGCTTCTTCGCCTTTGTTTCCCTTGGCACCACCTGCCCGATCTTCTGCTTGCGTGATTGTTTGACACGTCAGTACGCCCATTGAAATTGGGCGCCCCCACTCGAGAGAGATACGCATCAATCCATCTGCGATTGCTTTGCCGATTACTCGGTCATGTGATGTTTCACCTTTGATAATGCAGCCCAGGGCAACAATTGCATCAAACTTAGAGATTTCGACCACTCCTTTTGCAAGAATGGGCAACTCCCATGCACCCTCTGCTTGAAATACGGTGCAATCGGTCTCTTGACCACCAAGTTCTATGAATGTTTGTTGAGCAGAGAGTGCGAGTCGCTCTGTGATAGATTCGTGGTAGCGACTGACGAGTATGGCAACTCGAACCCCTTCAGCAGAGAATGTTGATTGACTTTTCGATAGCATGAACAGGGTATGGTACGGGAGTTAAGGTAACGATGCTACGTGTCGCTACGATATACATATGCCAGCGCCTGCAAGACAAATGATTGCTGCTTTAAAACTAACTCGTTTCTGTGTGTCAATTGGGGTTATCGCCTATTTCTGGGTTGTTCTCTTCTTTACGAGAAACGACTCTGCATATGTTGGAACAAGCGTGTATGGCCTCACGTGGATACCAGCACTGCTTGCAACCGCCGTCGTCGCGATTGGAATGTGCGGGTTTGCAGCTGCCCTGAACGACACACTTGATGCTCGGCATGACGCCACGTTCCATCCCACTCGCCCTATTCCAAGTGGTTGGATTCCTATTGCCCAAGCTGTGGTGCTTATGGTTTGCTCACTTCTCATTTCCTTACTTGCAGCATCATTTCTTGGAGACTGGCCAGTTCGCATGGGTTTATTGACAGCTGCTGCTATTCTTTTTTACAACATCGTTGGCAAACATGTACCCGCAGTCGGTTTAGTCAGTGTTGGTCTTATCTATGCGTCCCACATGTTGATCGCAAATGTTGAATTGACATTCACACTGCCTGTTTGGCTGGTCATGACGCACGCAATGGTTTGTGCAATTGCGATGTATGTTTTAGAACAGAAGAGACCCCGCATTTCATTTCGTGGTGGAGTAGGAATTTTTCTGGGTTGGATTTTTTGGTCGATTGTATTGTTCAGTGGGCCATTGGCTCGACACGGCACACTCTTACCAGATGGTGTTTCGATTTCTTCGTTGATATGGCCACTTGTAGCGATTGTTTCCTTTACTGTCATTGTGAGATGGAAACTTTCGACTGCTCGTACATCCTTTTTTGCTGCGGAAAAAATTAGACGGTATGGAGCTCTTTGGGAATGTGTGTACGCTGTTGCATGGTTAATGACATTGCAACTCTATTGGGCAGCGCTCTTCATGTTTATCTTTGCCATTCTTAGTGCAGCAGTTGTGACCCTCGTTAAAGAAGCTGCAGGAGCAACCGGTAAGCCGATTTCGTGGCGTGCATAATGTTACTTCCCTGCAACGCTCGCAAGGTAATCCGTTGAGGGTGAAACACCTAGATACTGCAACGATGATTCAATGACATCTCTTACAACTGGGCCAGCAACGACGCCTCCATAATGATCGATTGATTTGTCTGGATCATCAATCACGCAAAGCACAACAATTTGAGGATGTTCAATAGGTGCTCCAGCGATAAAACTTGAGATATACCGATCTTCGAAATAACCCTTGCCATCAGTGCGTGGCAACTGTGCCGTACCAGATTTTCCAAAGAGAGCATACATCTCACTTTGCGAGGATCTACCTGTGCCCTCGGTCATCACACGGCCCATTGTTTGCCGTGTCAAAGCAGCAATTTCGTTTGAAACAGCTTTCCTAACGATGAGCATATCATCACGTGGCGAAGGCGTTATCTGTAACTGAGGCAATGTGCCATCACGAGCAAACGCGCAGAATCCTTGCACCATTTGCAATGGAGTAACGGCAATCTCATGCCCCATTGAAACTGAAGTTTGTGTGTATTCACTCCAGTTTGATGCTTGCGTAAGAATTCCAGAAGTTTCGCCTCCAAGTCCAATGTGCGTAGGTTCGCCAAAACCAAAACGGTGAATGGCATTCTGCATTTGTGAATGCGACAGTCGTTGGGCGACAATGGCCATGCCACTGTTCATGGATTTGACGAGGACTTTTTGCCACGATGAAGGACCATAATAATGAGCGTCACGAATTCGACGACCGAAAGGAGTTTTGTACGGTTGGCTTGATGGAGTTTGAAGTATCTCGTCTACATGCACTAACCCAAGTTCAGTAGCAACGGACCAGATGAAAGGTTTAAATGTTGAGCCGGGTTCATATGGATCGGTCAAGCAACGATTTCTACCTAGACGTGCATTGAGTTCACGATTGGGGTCACTTGGTTGTTGAGTCCATCCTTCTCTTGGGTTCAGAATATCAGCCATTGCAAGGATTTCGCCAGTTGTTGGGTCTGCAACAACGATCCTACCGCCTCCAGCGTTGCATCGTTCTATCTCTTCTCGCAAACGTTGGGTTGCAATATCTTGGATGACGACATCTATCGTTAAATGAACATCTTCACCATTTATCGCAGGAATGTATTGGTCAGGGGAAACCCACACTGTCCGTTTCTTTGCATCGCGTTGCCGAATGAGGGTTCCAGATTCGCCTGTGAGAGTCATATCAAATTTATTTTCTAGGCCCGCTAAGCCGGTGTGTTCAGTACCAACAAGACCAACGAGTGCATTGCCAATCTCGCCATGAGGGTATTCTCGAACGAGGCGTTGCTCGAGTCCAATGCAACGATAGGTAAGAGTCTTAGCGATTTCAACCTGTTCGTCACGAAGTAGTGGTTCAAGGACAACATACCTGCCATGTCTTCTCGCTCGGATTTTCTCTTCGATGAGTGCAGGAGAGAGGTCAAGTTTTTCACCGAGTTCGAGTGCAAGTTCTGATGGATCTTCAACAAGTTTTGGATCAACAAACAGCGTGTATCCAATTCGACTTGCGGCTAAGATGCGACCTCTTCTGTCAACGAGTTTACCTCGTTTTGCGAGGTGAGTCGATGTGCTGTGCAAAGGAGTAGAGACTTGAACAAGTTCTTTTGGCGGAGAAGTCTTGAATATGATTGTTTGATAAAGACCCGCGCACATCATGAATGCGATGCCAACGGTCAACCAGATTGAGACGCTTGATATGCGTAACGAAGTATGATCAAGGTTGTTCATGGAGGAGTTGTTGTAATGCCATACGTTGTTGGAGTTGATTCGGTGAACATGCAAACTCAATCTTTATTGACAATTCATGAATCTCATCATTCCCTCGTTCAATCGCACGGTGCAGTTGGGCCATGTGGTGAACAGTATTGATTTGTGCTTGTCGAACTGCCAGTAGTTCAAGAAAAGCGATGCTCAGAACGATGATTGATACGATTAATTTGCGTGACATCAATATGTACAGAAAAGTTTCATGAGGATTAAAGTGGAAATTGAAGAACCATCCCAGGGCGAATTTTGTCAGGATGGGGCATGACATCTTTATTGACTTCTATAAGAAGTTGTGTCTTTTTCGCAGTTCCCATGACTTTCTGGGCAATCTCAGATAACGTGTCGCCCGCAACAACGGTGTATGACCCCATGTCCGAAGTCGCAGGTGTTGACGTTGGAGATTCACGATGGTCTCGATGAGAGTTGTCAGGCATACTCATCGTGATGAGTGCTGAGCGTGATGGAAGAGTAAGCGAAGTGCCAACTGCAATTGCGTTTGGGTTTGGCAGAGAATTCCATGAAGCAACAACTGACGCGAGACCAGAGTCGCCATAGAAATCTACACAGATAGAACGTAATGTTTCACCCTTCCGAACGACATGAATTGGATTTTGCGTTTCGACGGCGATTTCCGTTTGCATGTTTGGAGGAGGAGGTCCGTCGACAAGTGTTGTTGGGCTTATGAGTGGCGGAGTTGAGATGTTCGATCCTAGCGAAGCAACTTCTCGGTGAGATGCAATTGAAAAATGATCCGCGACGAGCATCCCGACAAAGATGAGAAGTCCGAATGAGATCACAATTGAGAGTTTATGTTCACGAGTCATATTGTCTAGTCCAAACCAATCCTTCGTTTACGCGTCGTGTGATACTCTTATCGCACGGAGTTTTGCAGGTCGAGATCGCGGGTTATGTGCAATCTCTTCTTCTGATGCACAGATTGGCTTTCGAGTAACTCGGGTAGCCAACCCATCCTTTTCTAAATCAACGAATGAATGTTTGACTCGGCGATCTTCCAGACTGTGAAAACTCATTACTGCTACTTTCGCGTCTTCGTTGAGCCAGCCACCATCATTGACGGTACGGCAGCCCAACTTCACCGCATCGAGGAGTGCATCGAGCGCTTGAAGTTCATCGTTAACGGCAATCCGAAGCGCCATGAAGGTTCTTGTCGCAGGATGTAGCCGTGATGAACGAGCTCTCGCTCCGTATGCACTACGCACGAGTTGTGCAAGTTGGGCTGTTTCCAAAATCGGCTTTTTTTGCTTCTCCTGTGCAATTTTTCGAGCGATTCGTCTGGAATATGGTTCTTCCCCATAGTGATATATCAAGTCTGCAAGTTCTTCCTCGGAGCACGTTGCGATAAGATCTGCAGCAGTTCTTCCATATTGAGGATTGAGTCGCATATCTAAAGGGCCGTTTTTTCTAAAACTAAGCCCTCTTTCAGGAGCATCAACTTGATTTGAGGCGAATCCTAAGTCTGCAAGGACGCAATCAGCACGTAGTCGCAAATCAGCCATCGCTGCCTCAACTGTAGCGAAGTTCTCATGAATGGCATGCACTCGATTCCCCAGCGCTTCAACTCGATGCGTGGCAAACGAAAGATTCTCTGCATCAAGGTCAAACAGAACTACTGTTGCACTTGGTCCAGCAATGGATGCAAGTTGAGCAGCATGCCCTCCACGGCCAGCAGTAAGATCGACAATGACCCTCGCTTCGGAAGGGTCTAAGAGTGCTTGAATCTCATCAGGTAATACAGGTATGTGTCCGCTCTCTTGCATTGGCGAAGATATCGTAACACAGGCAATCATCTGGATGCTCGTCTTAAAGCATCGATGTGGGGTCGACATCGACCGCGAGATCTCGATTGGCTGTGATGGTACCTCTTGCCTTTTGAAGAAATGCTTGCAGTTCTTTTGAAGTTGAAGCTGTTGCGATGACATCGAAGCGAAATCTGTCAGCAATTCTTGGGAGTACGCAGGTAGCAGCGCCACTCACCTTGACTTCTTCGGCTGCAAATGCGCGGAGTCTATCGCAGAGTGAATCTGCTCGAGTTGCTGCACGTTCAAAATTTGAGTCTCTTATGATAAACCGCACCATCCGAGTTGCTGGTGGAACGAATGATGCTCTTCTAAACGACAGCTCCTCCTTGGCAAATTGTTCAAAATTTCCTTTGCTCGCAAGTGCTATTGGAATTGCTTCTGGGTTAAACGTTTGAATAATTGCTTTTGCTTTTGCAGAGCCTCGTCCACAACGACCACAAACTTGTGAAACAAGTTGATACGTCCGCTCAGCAGAGCGAAAATCAGGAAGGTCGATTGAAGTATCTGCATCGATGACACCTACGAGTTGCACATTTGGAAAGTCCAGTCCTTTTGCAATCATTTGTGTACCAAGTAGTACTTTGATTTCTCCGTTGCCAAAACGGTCGAGCATGGCATGTAGTTCGCTTGACTTTTGCATGGTGTCTGAATCAAGTCGAACGATTTGGTCAGATGGAATCTGCAAGGACTCTCGTAATACAGCTTCTACTCGTTGTGTTCCGGCACCGAGTTGAATGACTTTTTTCTCGCACTCGGGACAAACTTTTGGAACACGTTGTTCTGTACCACAATGGTGACACCGAACAAAACCTGCTTCTTCTAAGGGTTTCTTTCGGTGGTAGACCATCGATGCATCACAATGTTCACACTTCATCATCCATCCGCAAGTTCTGTTTGCGCACGCAATCCAAGGCGCAAACCCTCTTCGATTTAACAGCAATAGAACTTGCCCATCATTTGCGATGGTACGTTGTATTGCATGCTCTAAAGTGCCGCTTAACACTGCATT
>CAZVAE010000103.1:0-6610 GCA_964624985.1 uncultured Isosphaeraceae bacterium
AGTTGCCTGCAAACCAATTTTCATTCGGCCCGTGAGGCGTTTGAGCAAATGACGAACTGTGGCAGAGGATGTCCGCACAATTAAATGTTGAACATGTTTCACCTTCTTGCCAATCACCATCGATAGCTAAGCACTCTTCCTCTAGTTGCGCTTCATAACATTCACCCTGTAAACAACATGCAGCAACACTGTTGTCACCGTCGAGCGTTATTGTTAACGTGCCTTCCCCAGAAGTACCTTGCCATCCTCCAATGCGTATGAAATACGTTGCCCCATCAACAACGTTGTAGGTTATCTCTGAATAATAATTCTGACATAAAGAACTTGGCTCACTATCGCCATTACACGCGATTTGATTCTCACATGATTCTCTGTACAGGACTAATGATGTATCAAAACTTGATTCATCGCACGTCGTAAATGTTGCGACTCCACTGTCAGTCGCATCCCACCGCAACCAAATATCGGGGTTGTTGGTTCCCCATTCGAGGTAGGTGCCAACACACATAGTATCAGATGGAATTGGTTCACTTGGTGTAGCATATTCAGTTGAAAAAGATGTTGTGCCTACTTCGACTTGCACTGCTTCATCACAATCATCACCTTCTAAAATGATACAATCAGCATCTTCACAAAGTGTATTGCTACCTTCGAAGGTGCCATCAAAGGCGTCGCATTCATTGGGAAGAAACTCGATGCACACCCCGCCGACAAAACAGCAAGCACCAGGTGATGGTGGAGGGAGCTGTTCTACAGTCAGCGTTCCGCTTCCAACATCGCCGTGCCAGCCGCCAATTCGAACGAAGTAAGTCTCATTCATTGTGACGTCATATTCAATTTCAGAATAGTAGGGCTGGCACGCCTTATCAAGTACTCCATCACCGTTACATGCAACTTGGGTACTGCAATTCCCTTCGTACAAGACCATCGACGTGTCGTAGCTTGTAGAATCACAAAGTGTGAAAAGGAAGGGGGCGCTTTCAGTTGGAGTAAACTCAAACCAAACATCGGCACCTTCGGCCCAAATGAGGTTTGAATCCGGACATTGTGATTCATCCGGCTGGGGATCACTTGGTGTCATCACGATAGTATCAAATGGATTTTCGCCTTCTAGAGCCACAAATGCATTAAAACACTCATCACCATCAATCAAAGCAGCACAATCAACATCCGCACACATTGAACTGTCGCCTTTAAAGAATCCGCCATTGGAGTCGCACTCATACTGAGACCCCTCAATACAATTCACTTCATCGAGGCAGCACGCTCCAGAGTAGCACGCTTGTTCTGCACACTCACTGAATTGACCAAAGTACACACCGCCACTTAACAGACAACTCTGTTCAGTGCGTGAATCCATGCAAACTCCTTCTGGAAGGCAACATGCACCATGCGGCGCGCATTCTGCATCCCACGCACCTACTACGGCAAGCACATCTGCGATGTTGACACAACAATCGCCATTTGGGAAAGGCGCACAATCTGCCGAGGGTCTAAACGTGCCATCACCACACGATCCCCATGCGGCGATAATCTCAAGAAGGTCAAGAACTGAAACAAAGCCATCCCCATCAATATCCTCAGGACATGCTTTAAACGGAACTGAACAGGGGTCAACGGTGATGTTGTTGTGAATACGATACGCAGACTCATAACCCAACTTCCGAATTTTTCCAAATCCCAACCCCTCATTTGGATTTGCTTGCATCCCTGGAATACCATCGCCAATAGTTGTGGCAACGACGCCAATCTGCCCGTTTGATTCATACGCACTGGTTGGAATCACACTAAACCAATATGAGCCAGATGAAAGTTGAATGTCTACTGGTACAGAAATAAGATACCCGCTTCCATACCATTCTGTAGAGATGAAGATTTTGCTTGCTGGTACAACTTGCGATGCTATATCACCAGTTAAAGAGACCTCAGCAACGCCACTCTCGGAATAGATATTTACTTCAACCATTGTGATGAGAGTAGGGGACTCAAATCCATTCCAGCCATCAATGACGATTTCAAATGATGCAAGGGTCTCTTCCTTCTCAATCGTGAAGTTTTCAAGCACGCCCACATCAAATGCCTGCAACGATTCCTCAAAGTACTGATTTGAGGTAACCGCTTCTTGTAGTGAAGAGCCATCGAGCGGGCCAATCTGGTCCAAAATGACCTCTGCATACGCAGACGAGTAACACAATAAGCCAATTGTCAATACTGTTTTCTTCAATTCTTTCTCCGTTGACAGTATAACTCATGCACTTTGTAATGCAATGCAATTCTTTGGGATGAATGTGGACGTTCGCCCCAAAGAACAGCCCCCCAACTCAGAGCTGGGGGGCTGCGGGTAATCTCATCAGAGATTAATTGAAACTATAGAATTAGTCAATTTGTACCCAGTAGTCTACTAGACCACTGTCGCATGTCCAATCTAAGTTCCACTCATTCGGTCAAACAAGAATGCTGTAGTCACCTGCAGGAATTTCTGCAAACGTGACTGAACCTTCATAACCGCCTGGCATTGCATATGCTTCAACAAAAGCACCTGCAGTGTTATCGACGATACCGAAGAGACAATCCATTCCTGATGTACCAACTGAGATGGTAAAGGTACCACCAGCATTCACTGTATCGTTAGTGAACCAGTCAAGGTCACGATATGTACCTTGAGCTCCACCATCGAAGAATACTGAACCTGTACCACATACTGGAACGCCAAGTGTTATTGCTTGGAATTCAGTACCAGTTGCGCCGTTGAGGCCTGCGTTACAGTCACTGGATGAATCATCATTATCAACCCAGCAAGGATCACAGTTATCTTCAGCACCAGCAGGGCAGCCGCTGTAAGGAGCAGGGCATTCAGTGTCAGCACATAGTGCCGCACTGGACCACGAACCACCAGCTTGCGTACAATCAGCACTGACCATGTCCATACATGAACCATCAGTCATACAGCAAGCGCCGACAACGTTGCCACCTACGAGTGTAATTGTGACAGTACCTGGACCACTAGCTGCTTGCCAACCACCCATACGGACGTAGTAGGTTTCACCAGCAGTAACTGCGTAGTCATAGATTGCTGAATAGTAAGCTTGGCAACCATCTTCACCAGCAGTGTCACCGTTACATGCAACTTGGTTGTCACATGAACCTTCATAGAGCACCATTGAAGTGTCATATGAAGCAGCGTCACAAGCACTGAATGAAGCAGTACCAGAACTAGGAGCAACCCAGTACATCCACACATCTGGGGAGTTATCCCAGTTGAGGTACGTATCTGCACATTCAGTGTCATCTGGTTGCGGATCTGATGGAGTCATCATAGTAGTATCATAAGGATTTGCACCTTCAAATGCTTCTATAGCTGAACTACATTCATCACCAGCACCAGCAAGACAAGGGTTATCTGGTGCGCAAGAAGTGCCATCGCCTTGGAAGTTACCTTCAAAAGCGGCGCAACTTGCAGCATCAAGATCGAGGCATGTTTCATCTGCGAAGCAGCATGCACCAAAACCACTTGCTGGAGGGTTAATGTTCAAGGTACCAGGACCTGCACCATCACCATTCCATGCACCTATTCGGATGTAATACGTTTCACCCGCAATACATTCATAGCTAGGTATGGATGAGGAATATGGCTGACAACCTTCACCACCGTCTACTGCGTCACCGTTACATGCAACTTGATTGTCACATGAGCCTTCGTAGAGCACCAATGAGGTGTCATATGAAGAAGCGTCGCAAGTATCAAAAGTAGTAAGGCCACCAGTAGCAACATACATGTACCAACCGTCTTGGCTTTCGCCCCAGTCAAGGAATGTGCCTTCGCACATTGTATCGTCTGGAGCTGTACCACCAGCAGTCATATCTGTAGTATCAAATGCATTCGCACCATTAACAACAGTAATCGCTGAGCTACATTCGTCGCCAGGAGTTTCTAACGTACAGTCAGTTCCAGCACATGATGAGCCTTCGCCTTCTGAGTCACCACCCATAGCAGCACATGCGTCTGCAGTAAGGTCTGAACATGAATCGTCTGGCATACAGCATGCAGCTGTTGTACAAGCGATTTCTGAACAATCTGAACCTTCGGACCAAGTGCCGGAGCAATCGTCCATGGATGTTTGAGCACATGTGCCATCAGCGTAGCAACAAGCACCGTAAACAGTACAGTCTGCACCCCATGAACCAACGACAGCAAGGACGTCAGCCACAGTTACGCAGCAGTCACCATTAGGTAGTGGAGCAACATCGCCTGATGGACGGAATGTACCATCACCACATTGGCCCCATTGACCGATGATTTCAAGAACATCACTCACAGCAACTGTACCATCACCATCAACATCTGCAGCGCAGACTGCTGGTAGTGGTAGATCACAAGGATTAAAGTCGCCAAGAGTTGCGTTAAGACACATAATCATTTGTGCATCTGGGAAACCAATCGCACCAACATCGGAGTACGCCGTTAGACCACAATCAGCAGCCATGAGATATGTGGTCTCAGTAGCTGTGGTTGTGTTAGCAGGCCAGATACCTTGGTCTGTTCCTGTATCAGGAATCTGGAATTCTACGACAAGGTAAGAGCCAGCAGGGACCTCAAAAGGCGTATCCACTGCAGTGTCAAACCAAATACTATCATCAATAGGCTGAACTGCCGTTCCAACTTGCGTAAGGGTTACGCCGTCTGGATTGCCAGGACCACTTGCTATTGAAAAGAAAATATTTGCAGAAACTGTTGTCGCATATCCTGAACCCCATGTGACGGAGTTAACCGTTACGTCTTGGTCGATATAAAAGTTACGAGCAAACCAGTTCTCTGCAGTTGACCCATTAGCACCGCATGTAACCATCGAACCAGCGTCGACGTCACATTCGGTATTTTGAGTAATGACAACGTCCTGAGCCATGCAAAAAGATGCAATACCCAGACTCATAAATGTCATTTTCGTAATTAAGTTTATCATTTTTATTGTGGGAAGAATATCCCCTCCTTTTGTTCGATAAACATCTGAGAGATAACGCCCATATATAAAATATGGGCACGATAAAGTACCGAGTTGTCGAATCTCCATCTGTAAATGAACGATCCTTCTCTCGACCTTCTCCTACTGTTTGTATCACGGTGCCAAAGGGGACGGAAGCAACGTAAAACGACGCAGTAGTCGAACATTGAACCTGATTCTTCTGAATAGTGGGTAACGTTGGGGAACATTGTGTTACACATTCTTCAAAATAACAGAAATCAACACCCTAATTTGCCCTAAAAACCCACTCCTGTCAAGCAATTCATTGCTCTTTTTCCAATGAATTATGATTATTGGAACAAAAAAACAGAGCGTGTAAAACTAGGCAAGGTTAGGTCAAGGAATAACAGTCTGAGTTACCTATACCAATATGAGTATAAAAAGAGGGTCTCGAGCAAACGAGACCCTCTGATTCGCGTTAAAAAGTGAGTTATGGAGTAATCATCTGGCCATCGTTCAGAGTGCCAATCGAGGATATATCTACGAATTCTGACCACGTAAATGCTCCGGGATTACCGCCACTTCCAGAAAGTCCAAGTGAACTTCCAGCCGTCGTCCCACCATGCTCTTCGACACCAACATCTTCAGATGTCAACCCAGCAGCTGGCCCATCAGTTGCGATCATTGAACCCTCATATGAGATGAAATGTGCGATGTCACCAGAAACATCAAGTGCAAAGCCATCAGGTGCACCATTTTGGATTCCTGAATGCATTACAGAGTAGATCGTATACCCAGTACCAACGTCTCCCATTGTTAACTCTGTGCCGACATTATACGTAGCGTACCCTGTGCCATTGTTCCCGTTGTACAACGTGAGCGTCACTGTATTGGCGTCAATACCATCAAGAATGACGACTTCAACAAACTCATTTTCGTCTGCACCTACGTTGTCATAATGAAACTCATTGATCCAAGCGCCATCGACGGTGCCTTCGCACTCATCAGGAATACCGTTTCCGTTGTCATCAAGACTCGTGCCATCATCGATATCGCACACATCACCAATGCCATTCTCATTGCAATCGGCCTGGTCACTGTTTGGCAAATAGCAGTTGTCATACTCGTCTGGGACACCATCACCATCACTATCTGGCAGTGAACCGCCGCCACAATCTCCGCCAAAACCAACTCCAAACACATCTGTTCCAGGGGAGAAGAGTGCGCCATCGGGTGCAACGGCTGAGTGTTCTACGAATACATCACCGTAAACATCAGGACTACGAGTAATACTTTGGTTGTTGCCTGCGGAACCATACTCAACAAAGAGTTCGACATTGCCTTCAGTGTCAACGATTGCGATGCTGTCACCACCATTGTTCAATCCTAGAGCACCAGTAGAGGCGACCATCGTAATTGCACCACCAAATTCACCCACTGGTGTCCCGCCGCCAAAGACCACAACGGCACATCCATCACCTAGAATTGTTCCAAGAGGGAATGTATGTCGCAAGCCAAAACCATCGCTGAGGGTCCAATCACTCATGTCAATTTCTACACCACTCATATTGACGATTTCAACAAACTCATCATCACTATAGTGTGCCTCACCATCGCCATTTGCATCGCCTAGAGTTGAGTCAGGATCG
>CAZVAE010000104.1:0-6395 GCA_964624985.1 uncultured Isosphaeraceae bacterium
AGACGTTAAGTAATGACTCAGTAATGTTTCAACTTCATCACGAAGAGCGTCATCTTCGCCACATTCTTTATCAAGGAACGGTTCGCGCTCTGCTGATGGCAAGTTACGCGCTACATTGAACAGTTCGCGAGCTTTGTCGTTGTCCAGAGTCATTGATTTACCTCAGACATTTCCCTGCGTAAATACGCCCGTGCATATTCCCAGTCGTCAACCACAGTACGATCTGATATATCAAGCGCAATTGCTGTTTGCTTAATCGTGTGCCCAGAGATGTAACGAAGCCGGACAACTTCTGCAGCCCTTGGCATTACATTTTCTAATGTTTTTAACGCTTTAAGTAAATCATCAAGGGAATCACCGTCAACGGTCTCTATGTTTTTCAGTTCGCCATCAGCGATTGTGAGAGAGACACGTTTTCGATCTCCTCCACGCTTCAGCCGTCCACGACTTCTTGCATAATCAATGAGGTAGTGCTCCATCACCCGTGCAATGCTACCAAAGAAATGTTTTCGGTCTTCAAAGTTTGGCGGCTCTTTGTCCTTAGGCCACATTTTCAGATACGTTTCACTGACGAGCATCGTCGCCTGCAAGTTTGCGGTTTGCCTTTCCTTTGAAAGTTTGCCTGCTGCCATTTGACGTACTTCCTGATAGACAACAGCCCACAACTCCTGAGCAGCATTCTGATTACCGTTTTTGGCCTCTTCAAGCCACTTAGTAACTGTAGATTTATCTGGCAAATAGACCTCCGTTAGAAAAACGTGAAAACCATTGCGTAATTCCTCGATGAGTATCGCATGTATTTGTACAGGACACAACCAATAAGGAGTGACGCATGCGATTTTCGAGACGATTTAAGCCAATTCATAGAATAACAAAGCGAAATAAGACAAATGGCACGATTAAAAGTGTAACGATCGAATTTCAATTCCGCACAAATGCGATTGAGCCGTTTTCAAAAACACTCTTCGCAGCTCGCGAAGTGGTGCGACTTGGGCTTGGGAAAGATGCGCATACAATGCGATGGGGCATTCGGATTGCAGATGTTCCAGCGAGCAGAATTGATGAATTAAAAAGTCACGCTACCTCAATGGGTGCGAGGCGTTGGTGGATTTCAAATTAATCCTTGCTATGAAAAAACTACTTGCAGTGTCCCCAAGCACCAATAAGGATCAACAAATCCGCAACATTGACTTCACCGTCACTATCAAGGTCGGCGTCACAATCTGAGCATGGCCCCCACTCGCCAATAAGGATTAATAGATCCGCAACATTTACTTCCCCATCACCATCAATATCGGCGACACAATCACTGCCCAACAGAATGTTTGTTTGCTCCATAGTACCTGCTAGTTCACCACGCAGAGCCGGTTCATCCCCAGCACCAAGAATGGCTTGCTTGTCAACATCCTTGTCATCGTTTACATCAATGGGCTCAATATTTGAAAGTGGGCTCCCTGCGTTCATGTCTTGTTTGGACCAAGTAATACCCTTTAAGTCTTCAACTATTCCACTACCGCCTCCATCGTTGCGAAGGAGTACGAGCGATGTCTCGGCGCTGGGCGAAGTAAACACCAAGTCCATGTCGCCATCATCGTCTGCATCGATAGCAAGTGCGTCTTTCACTGGTTCTGAAACTGCAACTGGAATCAGTTCTTCAAAGCCATCGGACTCTGTATCGTTGCCTTGAAATAAATAAATTGTCTCTGCCTGATCTGAGGCGACTATCAAATCAACTTGTCCATCAGTTTTATTTTTATATAGTTCGACCACCTATATAATCACAGTGTTATGACCCTCAAGTTCATCAATCACCTGCAACGTTCCTCCTGGAATAGTTCTGTGTACACGACCAAATCGCGTACCGCCAACAAATCCCCAAGCATCAGCCTCATGGCCATCAACACATGAGGGCGAGTCAGGAAATGAAGGGCCTAAGTCAGGGTCATACATGGGGATGTCAAAAGAAGGACCGATGCTTGGAGCAGGTGCGGCTGCGATATCAAGCATTACTTGGTATTTGTCAAGGGTTGACTCACTTTCTATGTCCACCCCAACGACAGCATCAAGATCCGTATCACCATCCCAGTTTACGATCGCCCCGCAAGTTAGGGACTGACTAGTACCGGGTATGCTCAGGGCAGAAGATGTAAAAAATAGGTTGCCTCCGCTGTCTTCCTGAGTCAAAAGTAGGCTCAGGGTGTTATCTGTCGAGTTGGTAATGAGTAAGTCGTCTAATCCGTCACCATTTACATCGCCTGCGTCAATAGCAACCGGGTCGTTACCAACAAAAGCAGTGAAATCAGCAATTTCGGTTGGCGGAGATCCGTCATTGGACACGTCGTAGACTGCAACTACGCCGGGTGTGCCTGGATAGAGAATTGCCAATTCGTCTTCACCATCACCATCAGCATCGAATGCAGAAATATCGATAGCTACGCTGGAAAGATCTGCAGGAATTGGATCACTAAATGACGCTTGTTCCGTTTCGATAACCTTTAGTTTTACACGTGTGTCGCTGCCCCCATTGATCGGTCCCCATATGAATTCCAGACCTAGACCATCTGGCATGGCAGGGAATACAACACCTGTTGATTGTCCTTCAGATTGACCAAATTCAAATATTGTAATTTCATCCCCTACTTGAGAATCGTCTAACGAATGTGAATCATTAGTAATACTCAAACATCCTCTCTTGAATAAGGTTCCCTCTATTTTGAGAAATGCTTCGGCATCGAACGCATCGATATCAAGGACCGTTGCAGTTTGATCAGTCGTGGAATATGAGCCAGCCATCTC
The DNA here is from genome assembly GCA_964624985.1 of uncultured Isosphaeraceae bacterium. Lineage (GTDB taxonomy): Bacteria > Planctomycetota > Phycisphaerae > Phycisphaerales > SM1A02. The sequence goes on from CAZVAE010000104.1 coordinate 2,797, forward strand.
GCACACAGATCCCGCTTGAAATGAAGCAGTTGTGCCAGAATTTTCAATGTGAGCATCGTCAATAACATTATTGCCGTACATATGTAACTGCGCACCAAGCGAAAGTAGAATTCCGTTATCAGCATCGCTAGGTGTTGTGTTCTGTGAAACATTACAGTCTGTCATCGTAAGTTCGCTTGAGTCGAGATAAATCCAAACACCATCGATTATGGTTTACACCCCACCAGCATAGACCCAAATGCCTCCGCCTCCGCCATAGTGCAACCCGCCATCATTCGATTGAATGGCGCACTGGTTTAAAGAAACATTTCCACTCATCATAGTCAGACCACCAGAATACGTTCCGCCGGTATTTCCAGAAATCTGACAATTTGTGAGCGAACTCGTTCCACCTATAAAGATAGCGCCAGTTTTATCTGACGTATTATTTATAAAATTAGTATCGCTGATCTGCACGTTTGCAAGACCACTTGTAGAAAGAGCGCCCGCATCACCGACTGACCCCGTGTATTCTCCTTGGTTATTAATAAAAACGCAATCTGTAATTGTTGCATCGCTTGCGAATACGAACATCCCACCAACTATTGAATGAACTCCATCCTGAATTGTAAATCCTTCGATTGTGCTGTCCGAGTATTCTAAAGTCATACACTGCCTAACTCCTTCCCCGCTAATTATCGTTACCTCAGGTCCATCAGAACTATGTATCCATAAAGATTTGTTCAAGATATCTACAACTGGACTCGAGTTGCGAGTGTATGTTCCTGGCATCACGATAATCTCATCCCCATCACTTGCATTATTTACAGCAGGTTGAATTCGGAGAAAATCTCCTCCTCCGTTGCCGTCGACTATCCAAGTAGTTGCCAATGCAAGTGAGTTCATTGTAAAAACGAACATCATTATTATCAGTTTAGATTTCATCAAACGCTACCTCCTGCAAACCAGTTTAAACCACGTTCAAGTATGGCACTAAAGGGGATCATCTGCAAGAATAATCCGTATATTTACACTATCAACATCGTTTAATGCGAGTAAACAGCAGTTAAGGGGCACACGCACCAATGACCTGCGAGTTCAAGCATGTTCGATACATAGACCAATTCGTCATTGTTAACTTCTGCTGGTGAATCTGATTAGAAAGGTTACTGCTATTCTGTGCACATGGAGACATTAACCATTGCAATGATTAGTGATGTGTTTTTTGGGGATGGCGCGAAAGAGCAACTTGTTGCGAGATTGCAAGAAGCAAAAGTTTTGGGTGCAGATCTTGCTGTACTTCCAGAAATCGCTTGTAATGCATGGTCGCCAGCAACGAAGAATATATGCGACAAGGATGCTGAAGATCCTGCTGGGCCACGCTCAGAGATGCAAAGAAAAGCAGCAAAAGAAGTAGGCATCGGACTCATTGGTTCAGCAATTTTGAACAACTCAAAAGAACGTTACAACACCTGCTTGTTTTGGGATGATGAAGGCGAACTGCTTGGGACGTATCAAAAACACCACATCCCTGAAGAAGAAGGATTTTGGGAAACGAGTCATTATGCACCCGCGTCCGAAAGTATGGGCTTCCCTGTATTTTCGTTTCGGGGTTTTAACATTGGTATTCAAATTTGCTCGGATATGAATCGGCCCCAAGGATCGCATTTGCTTGCCGCATCTGGGGCAGATGTCATCGCAGGACCCCGATCGACTGAATTAGCAACGTATGACAAATGGCGTCCCGTATGGATTGCAAATGCATTGACAACTGCTTGTTATGTCTGTTCTGTCAATAGACCAGACCCCGAAAATGGTGTACTCATTGGCGGGCCTTCAATTGCAGTTGGGCCAAATGGCGAAGTTATTGCAGAAAGTAATGAAGCAATAACTGTATTCACTGTACGTCAAAGTAAGATACAACAAGCACGTATTGATTATCCTGGTTATCTCGCATACCGAAATGATGTATATGCAAGAGAATGGCAAAACGTAAGGAATAAATGACATGACTGATCGATTTTTCAAACTTGAACAAGAACTTGGTTCGATGAAACGATCTATTCGACGATGGCGAGTAACAACCCTACTCCTTGTCTTAGGCGCTGGATTGTTAGCGGCCGATGCAGTTGGGCCAACGATCATTGATCATCTTGTTGTTCGAAAACTTGATGTTATTAGTGATGATGGCCAATCAGTCTTATCTTTGGCACAAACAGAGACTGGCGGACAAATTGATTTATATGCAGGCGATGGTACGAACCTACTTCGCCTTGGCACAAACGAATCAGGTGGCGACATGGCTGTTTGGAATCGTACAGGGACAAATATGGCTGGGATCTGGTCAACTGAAAATGGCGGAACATTTAATTTGTGGGACGCCGAGGGTGCAAAAACACTCGACATCGAACCTGGCACATTGACGTTACGCTCTGCTTCAAGTAAATCAAAAGTTGTTCTTGAAGCTGTTGAACGAACCTCTGGCCTTGCTTTTGTAAATGCAGAAGGCACACCGGTCATTATTCTTGGAACAGATGAGAATCACGGCACCCTCGTCCAACTTGCAGATCAGCGAGGACAGGCTGTTGCGCAGATGCGAACAATTCCAGGAATTGGGGGCGCAATGACCTTAAAAACGGTTGATGGTAATCGCGTAGTTCTATTTGCAGCGACTAGCGAAGGTGGAAGTATGAATATCTCCAATAACAGAGGCGTCCCTGTAGTTCTAGCATCTACTTCTACAACCAGTGGCGGCGCAGTTACGATTGCCAACGAGCGAGGCGTGAGCGTCGCAACGCTTGAATCGGATGATGATCAACGAGGCGCGTTAAATATCAGTGACGAAGATGGAAATGGAACACGCAGGGTCCGTCCACTTCGTGGCTACTCACCATAATTTTCTTTAATCTCAACAGTGCCGTCATCAGATTCAGACGCTACGTCTAATGTGATGAGGGCTGCAAGTGCTGCCAGTTGCTCAGCTTCTTTTTTTGATGCAGCCCAACGTGATTCGAAACGGCGGCCGTTTAGTTCTACCGTTACTTCGAAACACTTTGCATGATCAGGCCCTTTTTCATCAAGGACTATGTAATGTGGAGCCACACCCTCTCGCTTCTGGCCGAATTGTTGCAAAATCGATTTGTAATTATCTTGATGCGTGGATGATGCTGCTTCCTCTATACGGTCGCTCATGGTATTAAGGACGAACGCTTTGGCTTTTTCGAAGCCTCCATCGATAAAGATCGCCCCGATGAGGGCTTCAAATGCTGCGCCGGTAACTGAACTTGGGATTTGTTGCTGAGAATGCATCCCTTTTCCAACGCGAAGAATTTGTGAGATTTCGAGTGAATCTGCAACTTCAGCGCAAATTTTGCGACTGACGACGGTAGATTTCACTTTCGTCATATCGCCTTCTTCAAATTGGGGAAATCTTGTATACGTTTCGCTGCAGACGACGAATCCCAAGACAGCATCACCTAGAAATTCTAGGCGTTCGTTACTTTGGTTACGATTATCAACTGCAGAGGAATGTGACAATGCTTGCTCTAGAAGAGCAGGATTGTTAAATTTGTAGCCGGTAATCGACTCTGCTGCGTCAGTCCAATCCGTATCCATGGTGT
>CAZVAE010000105.1:0-6321 GCA_964624985.1 uncultured Isosphaeraceae bacterium
TTGCCGCAACATGTGCAAGTAAAAAATCAAGTTGCCTTGTGGGAGTATTGAGTTTTTCGGCCTGATCAACAATATGGTCACCAAGTTCTTCAAGAGCATGATCGAACCATGCACAAGTTGGTTTTTCGGGATTTTTTGGCTCTTCTACTTGGACACGTACAGTGACCCCACTTCCCAGTGCGACGATCGGACATAACCCTAGTTTTGTACTTGGTTCTCGGCAAGCGACGACACATGAGATTTTTTCTTGTTTTAACCGATTATCAAGTAGGGCAGCGTCTCTTCCTACAAGAGGTGGCTGAACTAAATATCGACCATCCTCATGTACAGAGTCGGCTTCTTCTTGAGACTGAATAATTTGCACACGCTTTCCGTTATGAGCAGCGCTACATTTTAGTGTTCTTGCCACGGATAGTGTCTCAATCGCTGATGCAAGTTCATCCCATTTGCTATCTCGTCTTGCGCGTTCAATTGCTGCACTTGCGGATAACTCCACTTTAAACCATGGTTCTGCTTTTTTAGGGGGCATAGTGTGATTCGACGCTTTACGAAATGGCGTAAGACTCCCGAATTTCATCGGCTAACACATCGTTTCCAAACCAGAACTTTACTGGTCCCCTTGGCTGAAGGTGAATCAAAATTGGAGCTCCAACGGGAATGATAAAAACGCCCTGCTCAATCGAGTCCCCATCATTCATTAGTGCTCGCACCAATTCGATTAACGTATGCTCGTCACCAGATTCAAAAAGCAGTGGGTCTCTTGTATTGAGTTTAATTGTTGCTGAAGCATCAAATTCTTGCCATGGCTCATCTTCCGCCATACTAAATGCAACGGCATCAAAGACGGAACGCCATTTGCCAACGGGCAACATTAGGGTGCGACCTTCGTGCATTTTGTGAATTGCTCCCGACAACGATGTAATCATGGTCTCGGTTGGCATTTCAAAACAGTTTGTATTTTCATCACAACCACACGGCATACACTCAGCATTGTCAAAACAGTGCTTTGACGCAGCGTGCTCATCGTCCATCTGGAGCAACACACAGCTCTCGCCTTCTTGGTGTTGTGTAATGCCAAGTTCGTTAAGCAGGTCGTTTATTTCTTGTTCGGGGAGAAAATCCAAAAATCAATTCCATTCAAATCGTGTGCTGAGTATGAGTATTCAATACGATACTACCGAGTATTGCAAGCGATGACCATTTCTACCATACTTTTTGTTTGTACTGGAAACACATGCCGAAGCCCTATGGCAGAGGGTCTTGCCCAAAAGTGGCTCGATGAACATGATTGTACGGGGTGGCTTGCCGTTTCCGCGGGCATCAGTGCCTTTGTAGGAGCGCCGACTAGTCCAGAAACAGTCCAAGCCCTTTCTCGCCACGATGTGACATATGACGGCAAGAGCAAACCGATGACAGAGGAGATGGCAAGGGAAGCGAAAATTGTCGTTTGTATGTCAGAACACCACCTAGCGGTCGCTGGAAGATATTCAGAACATGCCGAACTATTAGACCCACGTGGTGATATAGCCGACCCGATAGGGCAGGAGCAATCGGTGTACGATGCGCTTGCCGACCAAATGGAACAATTGATTGCAGATAAACTTCACGCATTGATTCAAGAAGGAGCGTAAATGTCATTTCAACCCGGAACAATTGCAATCGGATCCGATCACAGGGCAAGAGACATTGTTGATGAGATTGCTACACACCTTGAGTCGCAAGGGTGGGTTGTACACAAACACTATGGCGACGACGAAGAGTCAGTTGATTATCCATGCATTGCTGAAGAAGTGACAAGGGAAGTTAAAAATAGCACTGCGGTGTGTGGTGTTCTCATTTGTGGATCTGGTATAGGTATGTCGATGGCAGCGAATAAGACAAATGGGATTCGTGCGGCACTCGTTCACGAACCAAACGCTGCAGAGATGAGTCGAAGGCACAACGATGCGAACGTTCTCTGCATGGCTGCAAACGGACCACTCGATAGTGATTACAACGCAATCATCGATACGTGGCTATCGACGGATTTTGAGGGTGGACGGCACCAACGTCGCGTAGACTTGATGCGGTAATTTGCGCATTTAAAGAGATGTTCCTGCTTCGGGCGGACGAACGGTATACCATGAGCAATTATGTCATCGATTCGAGTGTTAGATGCAAATATCAACCGCGCTGCTGAAGGCATGCGCGTGCTTGAAGATATAGCCCGTTTTGTTCTTGAGCACCAACGACTCTGTGCAGAACTAAAAACATGCCGGCACCAGTTACGAGAACAGGCCCCGTCGCTCTATTCGAGAAACACCTCGGGAGATGTAGGAATTTCTGTTTCTACAGTTCAAGAGAGTGAACGCGGCTCAGTTCACGACATCGCACTTGCCGCAAGCAACAGGTGCAGCGAGGCACTTCGGGTCATCGAAGAATTTCTAAAACTACACGATGTTCAAAACCATATTGAGTCTATTCGCTACAAAATGTATGACATTTCTGCTGAAATCATCAAAAGTTTGGGCTCTATACATAAAAAACAGTGGAAGCTTTGCTTTGTCATGACAAAAGAGTTGTGCGCTCTTCCGTGGAAAGAAACGTTATCACAAGCATTGTCCAATGGCTGTGATTGCGTTCAAGTTCGTGAAAAAACGATGTCTACAAAAGAGTTGATTCAACACGTATTGGAAGTTAAAGAAATAGCCGATCAGTTTGATGTACCAGTCATCATAAATGACAGGGTTGATGTTCTTCTTGCGACAAATGCCTCAGGTGTACATCTTGGTTCTAACGATATGTCAATTGAAGATGCAAGAAGAATTTGCGGAAAGGAACCGATTATTGGAGTCACTGTCCATTCATTGGTAGAACTAAATAGAGCACACATACAAGGCGTGGACTATGTTGGTGTTGGTGCAATGTTTGCATCAAACACGAAACCCGAAGCAAAAGTTGTCTGTGAAGAAGTGTTGACCGCAGCACTGGAGCAACACCATTTGGCGATTGGCGGTATTGACATCGAAAATGTCCAAGTGTTGCACTCGAAAGGTTGTAAAGGTATTGCGGTTTGCGACGCAATTTCTAGATCATCTGTTCCAGGGCTCGTTGTCGAAGCACTCTTACAACTCGAGGCGCAACCCGCATGATCCTTGCGGCAACCGAACACCACGGCATAGTTTCGACAACCCTAACCACGTTTATCTCATTACTTGCCTTTGCGACAGTTGTTGGAGTGGGGGCAAAATTTGTAAAGGTGCCATACACAATCGCACTTGTACTTGCTGGACTTGTGGTAGCGATTCTTGGCGCAGCACCTGGCAGTGCAGTCATCACGCACGAGTTGATTATTGTGTTGCTACTTCCACCACTACTATTTCAGGCGGGCTTGCACCTAGATGTTGACTTACTCCAAAAAAAAGCAATACCCGTTGCAATCCTTGCGATTCCAGGTGTGCTTGTTTCAATGGTTCTCGTTGCACTTGCGGTACGACCCTTTCTTGGTGACCAAGCCCTTCTCCCCGCCCTCCTTTTTGGTGCGATGCTTGCTCCAACAGACCCAATATCAGTTCTTGCGACATTAAAGAGCGCAAAAGCACCAAGCCGGCTTAAAACACTAATTGAAGGTGAGAGTCTGTTTAACGACGGCACAGGGGTGGTTCTTTTTTTAATCTTGCTTGCAGCAGTGTTTACTTCTGGTGATCAGGAAACGTCGCTCTCAATTGTTGGTGGAATCATGCAGTTTGTAAAGGTTGCGGGTCTTGGTGTTGTGTTTGGTTTAGGATTTGGTTTGATCGCCTTTTGGATATTAAGACGATTGAATGACCACGTTCTTGAGAATGCAATCACGATTGTCCTCGCATGGGGTTCATTTATCGTTGCCGAACAAAGTGGTGCATCTGGTGTCATCGCAGTTGTTGTTGCAGGTCTAATCATTGGGAACTATGGAACAAGGCTGGCAATGAGCAAGCAGACCGTGCAAACAATCAATACATTTTGGGAATCAATTGACTTTTTAATCAACTCCATTGTCTTCTTGCTTATTGGCTTTGAGTTGCAAGACATCGGCGGCTTACCCGCACTCTTGCAAACAAATGTACTCCTTGCAGTTGGTTTAACATGGCTTGCAATTATGGCTGCAAGAGCGCTAATGGTCTACCCAACAGCGTTAACAATTGGAAAACACTGGCCTAGCGGTTGGAAACATGTCATCTTTTGGTCTGGACTCAAAGGTTCTATTCCGCTTGCTCTTGTTTTAGGGTTACCAGATAGTGCACTCAAAGAAACACTTGTGCCAATTGCCTTTGGAGTGGTTCTGGTGAGTTTATTGTTACAGGGTCTAACTGTGGGGCCACTCATTCGAATAACGGGCGTTCGAACGGATGGTTAAAGATTTTTCTTTCACTTTTTTAGGGACAGGAACCTCTGCCGGCATTCCAGTTGTTGCGTGCGATTGCGACGTGTGTACAAGTGATAACCCGAAAAACAAACGGTTACGATGTAGCGTTTCATTTCAGTTCAAGGATCCAGAAGGGAAAGACCGCGTCGTTCTTATCGACGCTTCCCCCGACCTTCGTCAGCAAGTGCTGACAGAAAAGATAAATCGGTGCGACGCTATTTTGTTTACACACCACCACGTAGACCACACATTTGGATTGGATGATGTTCGACTGTTTAATGTATCGATGCAGAAACCGATTGATATTTATGCCGAAAGGCAGACACTCGATAATCTTGCGCGTGTTTTTCAACACGTCTTCGAATCACACAAGAATGTTAACGACTCGTTCGTTGCCAATCTTGTTCCCAATGAAATTGAACCCGGCCAACATTTCAATCTGTACGGTGTCAAATGTACTCCAGTGCGACTCTTGCACGGAAGGCTACCAATCGTGGGGTTTCGAATCGATGCAGAAGGCGATTCATCATTGGCATATTGCACCGACGTCTCGTCGATACCACCAGAATCCTGGGCGCTTCTCGGGGGGCTCGACACGCTCATTCTCGATATGCTCCGTTTTCGACATCATCCCACACACCTAAACTATGACCAAGCCATTGAAATCGCAGAGCAGATAGGTGCAAAACAAACGTATTTTACGCACATGACACACTGTATTGAGCACACAGAAGTGGACGCAACCCTGCCTGAGAATATGCACCTCGCATACGATGGGCTCTGCCTCTAAAGGTCTAGATTCTGCTACAATCCCCCTCCTCATGGCACAAATACGCGCTATTCGAAAACGAATGACGGCGGTTGGAACAATCGCCCGAATTACCAAGACGATGCAGATGATTGCAACGGCTAAATTCACCGCTGCACTTGCACGAGCGAAAGATAGCCGCCCTTACACGGATGCCATTCGTAAACTTGTCGGTGAAGTATCAGGTGCGGCAGTTGACTACGATTCACCTCTCTTCCGCGCAAAGTCGGATTCAGGGAAAGAACTTCTCCTTGTGATTACGTCCGACCGCGGACTTTGCGGTGCTTATAACGGCAATGTTTTGAAGAAAGCAGTTCAACATATTCGAGCAGCGAAAGCTTCAAACAAAGAAATAGAACTCGAAACCTCAGGTAAAAAATCAGTTTCCTTCTTTAAGTTTCAAAAAATGACACCAGCAGAAAAGTACTCGCTGGGTGACAAGCCAGATTTTGAAGACGTGGCAAGAATTGCAGATCACTATATGGAGGGATTCGCTGAAGGACGGTGGGATAAAGTTTCAGTTGCTTATATGCGTTTTGAATCGAATTCAAGACAGATTCCAGAAATCATCCAACTCTTGCCCCTTGCAAATCAAGAAGAGAGCGAAGAGTCTTCTGGAGTTGCAAACTATGAATTTTCACCATCAGCAGAAGAAATTTTAGACGATCTATTACCGCGAACGATTAAAACGACACTTTTCCAAGCGTTCAACGATTCGGTTGTCAGCGAAAACATTATGCGGATGATTGCAATGAAAGCCGCAACTGAAAACGCAAATGAACTTGGAAAAGATTTAAGGCGGGACTATAACCGAGCTCGCCAAGCACAAATCACCACCGAATTGACCGAGATTATCTCGGGAGCAGCGGCTCTAGAATAATTCAGATGCCACTCTATACGCGAACTGGCGACGATGGCACGACGGGGATGGTTGGTGGTGAACGAATAGAAAAAGACAGTCTCCGAATTCATGCCGTTGGCGATGTTGATGAGGTAAATGCAGTGCTTGGTACAGTTGATGGCACAGACCTACAACCACTCCAATCATTGCTCTTTGAACTCGGTGCAGAATTAGCTAGCCCAAACGAAGAACCGCGAATTTTTCAGACGGATATTTCGAATATTGAACAGA
>CAZVAE010000106.1:0-1437 GCA_964624985.1 uncultured Isosphaeraceae bacterium
TGGACAGGGGCGGGTGTATAACGGCCAATCTCAGTAATCGTAAATGTACGATTTGTACCCATCATTTTGATGCGATCACCTTTTGAAAGCGAACCATCAAAAACTCGAAAATAAACAATGACTCCTCTGTAATCATCGTAATGAGAGTCAAAAATGAGCGCCCTTGTCTGTTCAATCTCTGCAGGCCTTGGTGGAGGTAACTTTTCACAGATAACATCGAGCAACTCAGTGATTCCCTCACCTGTTTTTGCCGAACAATACATGCAATCTTCTGCAGGTAATCCCAAGATCTGTTCAATCTCCATTGCGACCTTCTCAGAATCAGCAGACGGCAAATCAATCTTATTGACAACTGGAATCAGTTCAAGCTCATTTTCAATCGCAAGATACGCATTTGCTACAGTTTGAGCTTCAACACCTTGCGTCGAATCGACCACAAGTAACGCTCCTTCACATGCTGTGAGTGCTCGCGATACTTCATATGTAAAGTCGACATGTCCTGGTGTATCAATGAAATTGAGTTCATACTCTTCACCCTTATAGGTATGGTGTACTGTGACAGCAGACGCCTTAATCGTGATGCCACGCTCTCGCTCAAGGTCCATCGAATCGAGAAGTTGGTCCTTGGCATCTCGTTTCGCAACAGCATTCGTTGCTTGTAGCAGACGATCGGCAAGCGTACTCTTGCCGTGGTCAATGTGTGCAATGATTGAAAAGTTTCGAATAGGCACAGGTGAGCAGTTTACCGTATAGGGAGTGAAACCACCTTTTCAAGCTCACTCGTGGGTCTCGCAATCATGTCATACCCATCACTATCTACGATTGTGCAAGAAACAATAGATCCAATTGTTCGTTTTTGTTCGGACATCAAGATCGTGCACGCGTCTACATCTGGAGCTTGTTGTTTTGTGCGGCATTGATACAACTGAAGTTCACCCTCACCAGTTTCGCCGAGGTAGGCATCGACAAGGACTTGGTGGACTTCGCCATCCTCAGCAGCTAGAGCCGCTCGAGCAAACGCAATTTCTTGCTGGAGGAGCATCAACTCTTCTTCTCGTTTTTCCTTTAACTCTTCAGGTACTTTGAGTGAATCGTCACCCTCCATCGTTCCAGCAACGGTTCCATCTTCTTTCGAATACCGAAAGACACCCATCGCTTCAAATTGGTGTTCACGTATGAACTCGAGCAGTGTTTCGTGATCTTCTTGCGTTTCTCCAGGGAATCCAGTAATCATCGTCGTACGAATTGCAACGTCCGGAATCCTCCTCCGAAGTTTCGTAAGTAATGTCGATTGTGTTTCTGCGCTCACGTTTCTTCGCATCGATTCGAGAATCGGGTCGCTCGCGTGTTGCAGTGGTATATCGATATAGGGCAAGACATGTGGCAGGGATGCCATGGCATCAATCATCTCGTCAGTGAAGTACGTGGGATATGCGT
>CAZVAE010000106.1:1447-6320 GCA_964624985.1 uncultured Isosphaeraceae bacterium
CAACCACTATCTCCTCCGGCGCTCGCAACTGCATCGTTTAGGGCAGTAAGTAGCCCAACCAAACCCTTCTCGTAACCGATATCCACACCATAACTTGTCGTATCTTGACCAATCAAATTGAGTTCAATGACGCCAGAAGCGAGTAATTGTTTCGCTTCTGCAACAATTGTTTCAACTGGCTTCGATCGCATCTTTCCCCGGATAGACGGAATTGTGCAAAATGCACAATTCTGATTGCACCCTTCACTAATACGGAGATACGCCCAATGTCTTGGTGTGAGTTGAATTCGATTGCTGTCATCTTCAAAATACCCACGCGCATTCGTTAGACCTCGAGATTTTGCAGCGAGGGTTGCATTTGCTTCAATCCATTGAGGCGTTTTTTCCTTGTTGGTTTCTTCCATCGCATCAACAATATGGTCCCGATCAAAGACACCAATCAACGCATCTATTCCAGGACATAACTCAAGTAAATGAGCGCGTTGACGCTGCACCAGACAGCCAGCCGCAACAACTCGCTGTAATCTCCCATCTTCTTTCAACGCAATCGCGTCGTTAATGACTTCAACAGATTCTTCCTTTGATGCTTCAAGGAAACCGCACGTGTTAATCACAATAGCATCAGCGTCACTGTGGTCCGCAACAATCTCATAGCCAGCGTCAACCAATGCTGCGAGCATTTGTTCGCTATCGACAAGGTTCTTTGGGCAGCCAAGACTGACAAATCCAACATGTTGAATCGAAGACATAAACGATTATTTTACTGGTACAAATTATGTTGTGCGATGTATGTCGCAACACGCGGTGGCACAAGGCCTGTAATGGGCATTCCCTGCTGAATACAATGACGTATATCAGTAGAAACTTCTGGCATTGGAGTTATCTCTACGATTCGCTGATCCTGAACGTCGTATCCGCTGCGTGGCAAAACAATTGGATTTGCAATCCTGATAATGTCCTCCCACCTCTTCCATTCTCTGATTTGCGCCCACTGGTCAGCGCCAACAAGCAAGCGAATTTCTTCATCTGGATGTTGGAGAGCTTCAATTGTGTCAATGGTGTAACTTGTCCCACCTCGATCAAGTTCAATTGTTGAGATTTCTGCCCAAGGAGAATCTTGCAAGGCAAGCGTGAGCATTTGCAACCGGTGCGCTGCACTTGTTTGGGGTTCATCTTTTAATGGCGATTGATGTGCTGGAATGTAAAGAACTCTATCAAATGAGAGTGCGTTCATTGCTTCATGCGGAAGGGTGACGTGTGCAATGTGAGGCGGGTCAAATGTACCTCCATATAAAAGAGTACCGTTCATGCGAGATGTACCGGTCCATTGTCAATCAGTCGCGTACTTCCAACTTTGGCTGCAACGAGAGCGCGTGATGGTTCGCCTTCTACCACTTCACACAATGTGTCTGCATTTCGAATGACGGCATACTCAATGGTTAACGCGTGTTCTTTTAGCAGGTAGTGCATTTCGTCCTCGGTATTGCACTGGATTGCCTTGTGGATTGTAAGCGCTTGTTCTCGTTGGACATCAGTCAGAAAAACATTCCTGCTACTCATGGCAAGTCCATCACCGTCACGAATAATTTCTGCCCCAATGATGCGAAGCCCTGGCCAGCGAGAACCCTCTTGTTGAATCAACTGTTTGATGACAAGATATTGTTGATAATCTTTTAATCCAAAGACGGTCACACTCGGTTGAACGATATCAAACAACCGAGCAACAGCGATACACACACCTCTGAAGTGAGAAGGTCTACACGCATCTTCAAGTCGCGGTGTAGTTGCGGCTTCCGGCAATTTGATTTCTTCAGGCGAGCTTGGATACATCACTTCAACGTTCGGGGCAAACACGACATCTGCACCAACCCCCTCTGCAAATGCAATATCTTGTTTTAAACTCCTTGGGTATTGCGCTAAATCTTCCTCTGGAGAGAATTGTTCAGGATTGACAAAAATACTGACTACAACTGGTTTTCCACTCTTTTTTGCTTCAAGAATGAGTGAAAGGTGACCATCATGCAAGGCGCCCATTGTGGGAACGAACGCGCTTCCTTGAAATTGGGCAACTTCGCTTGCTTGTGTCAGCACTTCCATTCACGCAGTATACGACCGCCACTTGGGGACAGTCCCCGCAACCCTGCTATAATGAGGTATTGGAACAACATTTAGGAGTTTTCCCATGTCAGTAATCGTCACAGAAAAAGCAGCACAAGAAATTTGCAACATTATGGCTCAACAAGACCTTGATTGTGAATCAACGCATCTTCGTGTTGGAGTCAAAGGTGGCGGATGTTCTGGCTTTAGTTACATCCTTGATTTAACTGAGACAAAAAAAGATGGCGACGAACAGTGGGACTTTGACTTTACAGTTGATGAAGGTGCCTTCAGTATCAGCGTTATCTGCGACCCCAAGAGTTATCTTTATCTTAATGGTACAACGGTTGATTTTAAAGATGAAGTTATGGGGCGGGGATTTGTATTTGATAACCCTAACGCAACAACAACGTGTGGTTGCGGTAGTAGTTTCAACGCATGATTAAAACTAGCGAAGATTCTTCTCTTCCTCCTCAACCACTCGATTTGTTTATAGCTGTTTCAGCAATTGTTGTCCTATCGCTCTTAGTATGGCGAATTTTTCTTGACCCAACCAGTGAAACAGTAAAACTCATCGATATGTTTGATCTTGGAATCTGCTTCATTTTCTTTATAGATTTTATTCGGCAACTCGTGACCGCGCCGAAAAAGTGGAAGTACCTTGTGACATGGGGCCCGATTGACTTAGCTGCATCTGTGCCGGCTGTGCAAGCGATGCGTTGGGCACGACTGACGCGAGTTATTGTCATTATTCGAGCGCTAAAGTCTATCCATGCAATTGTCCACTCCTTTCGTTCAAATAGGCGTTCGGCAATCGTGATTGCAAGTTTCCTTGTCGCGGAAGTCGCCATCATTGGCTCCTCTTTTGCAGTGCTTTATTTTGAATCACGAAATCCTGAAGCAAACTTAACAAATGCAGCAGATGTATTGTGGTGGTCAATTGTGACAATGTCCACAGTGGGCTACGGCGACTTTTACCCCATCACAGTTGGTGGTCGGTTTATGGCTGTGCTACTTATGTTCTGTGGCATTGGCTTGTTTGCGATGCTCGCGGGTGTCTTCGCAGATATGCTTCGGACTGCAACCGCTGAGATTGTGGACCAAACGAAAAAGAAGATTTAAACTTCTACGTTACTCTTCAAATCGCTTCACAACAAGCGTATTGTTCTGCCCACCGAAACCAAACGAGTTACTCACACAGCAATCGACCGTCGCTTCCCGAGCTACATTAGGCACGTAATCTAAATCGAGCTCAGGATCAGGGTTGTCAAGATTAATTGTTGGGACAAGCATGCCTGTTTGAATGGACATGATGCAAGTTATCAATTCAACTGAACCAGCTGCAGCAATCAAGTGACCCATCATCGACTTAATTGAACTGATCGGAACGTTCGGTGCGTTCTCCTTAAAGACAAGTTTTATCGCCTTTGTTTCGATGGAGTCATTCTCTTGCGTACTCGTGCCATGTGCTGAAATGTAGTGCACTGGGGGCCTGCCATCGACAGTACTATTTGGATCAATGCCCGCTTGGTGTAGTGCGTTCGTAATCGCTGCCGCGGGTCCCCGTCCCTCTGGATGCAAATCAGTAATTCGGTACGCATCTGCGCTTGAACCAAAACCAACAATTTCAGCCAACGGAGTTGCACCACGCCTCTTTGCGTGTTCTAACGTTTCAAGGACAAGCATTCCAGAACCCTCGCCCATGACAAACCCGCCTCGGTCCTTCGAAAAGGGTTTCGATGCTTTCTTAGGATCGCCATCATACGTAGAGAGCGCAGTAAGCCGGTTGAAGCCGGTAATCCCAAGGGCGTGCAACATTGTGTGCGTTCCACCAGTGAGCATGACATCAGCATCACCATGAAGTAACACACTTGTCGCCTCACCGATGGCTTGGGTACTCGCAGCGCACGCGGTTAAACAGTTAAATGCTGGACCTCGCAAGCCATATTCTTTTGCAACATGCCATAGAGGCATATTTGGTTCTTGTTCGACCTCGCCCCATTCATCAAGTTGTTCTCTTGCAAAGGTTGCCCAAGCGACAGGATCAACCATGCCATCCTCAACATCCCATGAGTGCGTGTCAATCATGGAATGAGCAGAGAAATCAAGTACACCTTCACCAGCACCCATGTATATCCCCATACGATCAGGGTCTAATGTATTGCAATCCCCAAGACGAGATTGTTCCCACGCTTGTTTTGCTGCTCCTAGTGCAAACTGTGAATTCATCGCAGGTGCATGATGCACGGACGGATCGTTTACGAATGTTGTCCAATCATACTCTCGGACTTGACCTGCAAATGTAGTAGGGAAACTAGACGCATCAAAGCGATCAATCGGCTCAATCGCAGATTCACTTGCGCACATACGTGCCCAGACACTATCTAAATCATGCCCAAGTGGTGTGACCCACCCCATTCCTGTGACAACAACTCGAGTCATTCTTCAATCCTCCCAAGCACAATGGCAACACATTGACCGCCTTCACTCGGGGAAAGAACAAGCGCGTGTCGGATGTTCTTCTCTGTAGTAGTACACGTTTCAGCATCAATTCCATCTGTTGTACCAGCTCCGAGTCGTGCGGGTATCGTTTGTTCTTGAATTGCTTTCGCAGCAACAGCAATTCCGATTGCTCCATTGCCCGCCATGCAATTGCCCGTATACGGTACTGTTGTCACTGTTGGAATTGAAGATAGGGTGTCGCCAAAGACCGCCGTTAACCCTTCAAGCTCTGCAACATCGACTTGGTGTATGCCCGATCCGAGCGGAACAATGA
>CAZVAE010000107.1:0-6241 GCA_964624985.1 uncultured Isosphaeraceae bacterium
TTTGCCATCATCATCTCAATGATTTGCGAGAACCCAGCAGAGAGTGAGGAATTGATGTGGTCGGGCGGCACCAGTTCTTGTTTAAGGTGTCGGTGCATGACATCGGAAGGATTTTTTCCGGGGAAGGGGACATTCCCTGTCACCATGTGATACAACGTGGCACCCAGGCCATAAAGGTCTGCTGCTGGCGTAATATTTTTTTTACCTCGAATTTGTTCCGGACTAATGTAGTACGGAGTTCCGTATGCTCTTCCCGCTTCCGCTTCAGCAGATTGTCGATCGTTAAGGGCTCGCGCTAAACCAAGGTCAGCAAGTTTGACATCTCCATTTTTTGCAATCATGATGTTCTTTGGTTTGATATCACGATGAATAAAGCCACGCTCATGAGCATGCATCAATGCCTTTGCAACCTGGCGAATGATAGGAATCGATTCCTCTTCAGATAGTTTTTTCTTTTTCACAATCTCGTCATAGACTGTGGTGCCATCCACATACTCCATGACAAAATAATGGTACTCACCAGATTGCCCAACATCATATGCCTGCACGATGTTCGCATCATTTAACTTTGCAGCAGCGCGTCCCTCCTTATAAAACCGTTGAAGAAACTCTTCATTCTCAGAGAATTTTTTCGGTAGGACTTTAATCGCCACTGGTCTATCTAAACTTTCTTGCTGAGCAAGGAAAACAGTCGCCATTGCCCCAGCACCAAGTTTGCGTATGATTCGATATCCCTGAATTCTGTTCGTTGACTTTCGAGTATCAAAATCAGTTTGAAGCCGATCGAGTTGTCTCCGAGTCACAAAGTTATGGTTCACAAGGATGTCAGCAAGCGTATGACCAGTCGCGTTTCCGTCAGAATCTTGGAGTAGCCCATTGCACTCATCGAGTTCTTCTGCAGTGACAAGGCCATTTTCAACAACTAATTTCCCAAGAATTGTCTCAAAACCAAACGTGGATGCACCTGGGCTATTACCACCATTGGTAGGCTTTGTGTCCTCAAGTTCATCAGGTTTAAGCGGTTCTGTTGGGTTTTTTGATTCTTCACTCATTCGAAAAAGCTTCTCATCTAGAACTATTGTGAGCAAACGGGCTCCTGTCAAGTCAGTACCGCAATGAATCTCTGTTTTCAACAGATTCAATGGCAGGTAGGATGCTCAATCCTATGAAAGCCCCAGCACCAGAACGCATCCTATTCATCCGTCCAAGCGCGCTTGGGGACGTCTGTCGTAGTGTTCCTGTTGTTGCGAACTTGAAGAAAAAATGGCCTGATGCAAAGATTGATTGGCTTGTTCAATCGGAGTTCCAAGATGCAATCGCATCCCATCCCGCGATACATGAAGTCATCCCGTTCCACCGAACTGCGTTTCGGAAGTGGTATTTCCCTACTCGTTTCTTTGGATTCCTTGCGTTTCTGAAGAGGTTGAAGGCAAAAAAGTATGACCTTGTCATCGATGCCCAAGGACTTGGAAGGAGTGGGCTCATGAGTTGGGCGACCAGAGCAAAAGAACGAATCGGTCCCGCAACTGCAAGAGAGTTCGGTTGGCTAGGCTATACGTCTAAGATTCAAACGAGCAAGAGACACACTGTTGAACAGATGGTCGCACTTTGCAAAGCGGTGGGTGCACCAACAGAATTTGATATGCAACTCGTTTCCTCTCAGGAAGAACGCGCGTGGTGGCAAGAGCAGCAAGTGCAACAATACGTCGTTCTCGCACCGACTTCAAGGTGGCTTAGCAAACAGTGGCCGATTGAACGGTACACCGAGGTTGCGAAGCATCTTATTTCAAAAGGTTGTACCGTTGTTGTTGTTGGCGCTCCAAGTGAATCTGGTCAAGTTGAAACGCTTTGTGCGCATGAAGGTGTCATCAATCTTCTTCCAAAGATGACAGTTGGCCGTTTGCTTGCCGTCATCGAATCATCACGTCTTGTCATCGCAAATGATTCGGCAGCCCTGCATATCGCAGTTGGTTTCAGCAGACCATGCATCGGTTTGTTTGGTCCTACGGATCCCGAAAAGGTAGGACCCTATATGCAGGATGATGCAGTGCTTCGGTCAGATGTGGATTACGAGCGCGTGCATTTCAAAGACCGCTCACTCGGTCAACAGTTCATGGAACAAATTGAAGTAGATGAAGTCTTAGATAAAATTGATGACTTGATAGGGACTAAATCGTGATGGCATGGGAACGTCCCATTACCCTCGCAAGTCGTTCGCCAAGGAGAGCGCAGTTATTGGCAGAACACCGGCTTGACGTGCGTGTATCAGAGTCAACCTTTGATGATGGGTGTCTTACCTGTGGCGCAATGCATGTTGAACGTTGGGTGAGAATGCTCGCTATTTTGAAAGCTCAAAACGTGCTGCACCAAAACGAAGCATTGAAGGGGACAATCCTTGCAGCTGATACTGTTTGCGTTGTTGATGACACCATTTTCGGACAGCCCCAATCTATTGAAGAAGCAAGGAAGATGATACATGCTGTTTGTCATCGAACGCATGAAGTGCTTACGGGTTGGTGCCTTGCAGCGGCGGACGGAACAGACCTTGAGAGTGGTGTCGAACAAGCAGAGATTACAATAGGTGAAATCACCACGGAAGAAATTGAGCAATATCTACAAACGAATCAGTGGGTTGGAAAAGCAGGAGGGTACAATTTAGCTGAACGTGTACAAGAGGGTTGGCCAATCGATTGTGTTGGAGACCCTTCAACCGTAATGGGATTACCAATGAAACGATTGATGACCGAACTCTGCCGGAGTGAACAGTAGTGCAAACACCTCTACCGAGTTGGCTCAATTGTATTGCGATCCCAACCTCTTGGGTATACGGTGCTGTTGTTCGGATACGAAACAAATACTACGACGGTGGCGAGCATGTTCAACATGTCGCTAGACCAGTGATTGCTGTTGGTAATCTTACTGTTGGGGGAACGGGTAAAACTCCCTTGGTCACTTGGATTATCAGAAAACTGCGGGAACATGGGCACAATCCAGCGGTGGTCATGCGTGGATATGCATCGGTTGACCCCGAACTCGCTGATGAAGCTGTTGAATACCGAGAACGGCTTGATGCGATCGACGTCATTGTCGGTGCAGATAGAGTTGCGACAGTGAATGCGTATATAAAAGATGGCGGCAGTGCAGATTGTTTTGTCATGGACGATGGATTTCAGCACCGAAGAATCGCTCGTGATTTAGATATCGTTGTGATGGATTTTCAACGAGACCCCTTTAAACAACGAATGTTACCTGCAGGGTGGTTACGTGAACCAGTCATAGGATTACAGCGTTCAGATGCGGTGGTCGTCAGTCATGCAACACGTGCGGAGCCCACACTCTCTAAAAAAGTAGAGGAAGTCGCTGGTGAGCCACCGATCGCGTGGACCGCGCACCATTGGTCAGGCCTCACCATGTATCGTGCTGATAGCGAAGAAGAGTGCTCCCTCGATTGGCTTACAGGAAAATCAGTTGCGGTACGATTGGGAATTGGATATCCAGGACCAGTCATCGAAGCACTTGTTCGACTCGGTTCGAAAGTAGCAAAGCAACTCGATGTTGGTGATCACCAACCCTTCACGCAATCAGAGGTTGAAGAACTTGTTGGAACTTCTTCGAAAGTTGATGCCATTGTGATGACTCTCAAAGATTGGGTTAAAGCGAAGGATGTTCTTAATTTACATGCTATGAAATGCCCAATTATCGTTCCAACCCTTGAATTAGACGTTGTAGAAGGGGCTGATAACCTAGAAGCCAAACTCTTAAGCGTATTCAAGTTACGATGACCATTATGAGCGATCTTTTAACCCAAGTCTTGCGTATGCAATCCCCATCCATACTAGTCATTGGTGACTTTATGCTTGATGAAATTGTCTCTGGAGATGCTGAACGTTTAAGCCCAGATGCACCTGTTCCGGTGCTTGAAGTACGAGGTACAGAATCAAGGGCTGGTGGGGCTGCGAACGTATCAAGGTGCCTTGCTGCGATGGGTGCAAGAGTCGAATGTTTTGGCGTTGTCGGCGAAGATCGAGAAGGCGAATTGCTTGTGCAGTTCCTTCAAACAGAAGGGATTGGTACATCCAACATCATGGCAGTCCCTGATCGACCCACCACAGTAAAACGGAGCATTGTTGGCCTCGCGCAACACCGCCACCCACAGAAGATGTTTCGGCTCGACCAAGAATCGACATCACCATTGACGCGTGAACAGCAACAACTCTTGTTAGAAGGTCTAACGAAAGCGTTGCACTCTGCGGATGTTGTTTGCATTGAGGATTATGGGAAAGGCGTGCTAGGGAAAGAGATGTGCCAAACGGTCATCAAACATTGCAACGATGCTGGAATAGAAGCCATTGTCGATCCTGCAGGCATTGAAGAGTACTCAAAATATGCAACGGCAACCGCAATAACGCCAAACCGAACCGAGGCAGAAATAGCGACCGGTATTCGATTGTGTGACGAAAATCCAATAGATGGCGCTACTACACTTGCACAGAAACTTTGCGATGAACTCCAACTTCACGCGGTTGTTGTCACACTTGATCGACATGGTGCATTGCTTCAAGAGAAAAATATAGAGTGCGTGCATGTTCCGACAAAAGCAAGGGCAGTTTATGACGTGACAGGTGCCGGTGACATTGTGCTCGCAGCCATTGCAATGGGTAGAGCGAGCGGTCTTTCGTGGCAACAATGTGTTGAATTTGCAAATGTTGCAGCAGGTTTAGAAGTAGAAGTATTCGGCGCAACACCAATCCCCATGCCGCAAATTCACAAAGAATTACTGGCAATGCAATCAGAAGTCACGGGGAAAATTCGTTCTTCTGATGAACTTGCAATTGAGATAGCAGCTGCAAAAGATATTGGGCAACGTGTTGTACTCACCAATGGATGTTTTGATGTCATTCACGCAGGACATGTTGCGTACTTGCGAGAAGCAGCGATGTTGGGCGATGTACTGGTTGTAGGCGTGAACTGCGATGAACAAGTCACTCTGCAAAAGGGGGAGTCGAGACCACTGTATAAACTGCAGGAACGGATGGAGATCCTAGCAGAGTTGCAGTGCGTTTCATTTGTAGTTCCATTTAGTGAACCCACGGCAAGCGAACTCATTCAAACATTGCATCCCGATTTATACGTAAAGGGTGGGGATTACTCTCCCCAAGAGATTAATGAATACGACCTCTTGAGCAAACTGGGTGTTGAACTTCGGGTGTTATCCGAACGTCCAGGGCGAAGTAGCAGTGATGTGATTGCTAAAATGAAAGAATCGCACGAATGATTCCAACGAAAGAGTATGCATCACGTCGCGCAAAAGTCGCAAAAAAGTTAAAAGGTGCAGCGGGTCTTCTCTTCTCAGGAACAAGTGACCATGAAGCAGATTCATCGTGGAGACCACACGCGCATTTTGAGTATCTCACTGGTGTTCGAGATGAACCGGGCTCAATCCTTCTTCTTGATCCTTCCAACCCAGTTCCTGCAAGAAGAGAAGTTCTTTTTTTGTTACCACGAGATCCAGAAGTTGAACAATGGGATGGCATTCGGAAACCGCTAGGCAGCACTCTCATCAAAGAAATTGGAATCGCCACAATTCAGCGGACGCGCACCATTGGACATGTCTTAAAAGATGTTGCATCACGAGTGAAAAAGTTTGCGACGCTCATGCCTGCATCAACAATCAATGAAGAACAATCGAAAGATGTTGCCATGTGGAACAAGGTTATCGAAAGAAACCCAGGTTGCGCTTTGGTAGATTGCTCAGATGTTATCCCACTGCTACGAAGTGTGAAGTCGAGGGCGGAAATTCGCATGATTCAAGATGCTGTTGATATGACTGCTCGAGGTTTCGCTGATGCGATGTCATTTATGAAAGCAGGCGTCAATGAGTTTCAAGTACAAGCAACGCTGGAACATGGGTACGCGATGGCTGGAGGTAGGGGAAGTGCCTTTCCGTCGATTGTCGGGGGTGGGTTACATAGCACAGTTTTGCATTACAACGCCAATGACCAGGATTTAGTCGACGGGGATTTAGTTTGTATTGATTCTGGTGCATTCAATCAGGGATATGGAGCAGACATTACAAGAACAGTTCCAGTATCTGGCACATTTACAAAACGACAAAAAGAAGTGTACAACATCGTGTTAAAAGCGGAAGTAGCAGCAATAAAAGCAGTGAAGCCGGGTGTGACCTTAGGTGAACTCGATGCTATTGCGCGTTCAATCATTGTGAAGGAAGGGTACGGCGACT
>CAZVAE010000108.1:0-6195 GCA_964624985.1 uncultured Isosphaeraceae bacterium
GCTTCGATAACTTTTGATTCCTTCAGTGCTCCGCTTGAACATGCGGAACCAGAGGAAGCACATACACCTCGTTCAGATAACATCAAAAGTACAAGTTCACCCTTTACATTTGAAATAGAAACTGAACTCGTTGTCCAAGCGCGGGATGCGCCAGAAGAATTAATGTATGCAGTAGGTACTCTGGAAAGTAACTCTGCTTCAAAGTGATTACGCAAATTTTCCATCTGCGTAATGTTTTCATCAGTAAGCCATGCAGATGCTTCTTCTGCAGCGACGCCAAAACCAAGAATGGCTGGTACATTTTCGGTTCCACCTCGCCGGCCTCGTTCTTGAGGGCCGCCTGTTACAAGGGGTGCAACTTGTAAATCTTTTCTGACATACAACGCACCAATACCTTTTGGACCATGGAATTTATGAGCAGCAAAAGAAAGCATATCAACATCAACTTCTTGTAGGTTGACAGGCATCTTCGCAACCCATTGTGTCCCATCACTGTGTACTAGAACGTCGTGCTCTTTGCAAAGACGAACGACCTCTTCGATTGGTTCGATGACACCCGTTTCATTGTTACACCACATAATTGAAACGAGAGCAATTTCATCAGCTCGCTCTTGTAGGAGTTGCTCAAGTTGATCGGTACACACAACTCCGTTTTCGCAATTCTCAAGTCGAATAACTTCATAGACACCTTCACATAGGGCGTCAATCATTTCCCCAACAGCCGCGTGTTCGATTTTGCTTGTGACGATGACCCTGCGATTTGGAAATGCCTGACATGCCGTTTGAATCGCTAAATTCGCAGCTTCAGTACCACCTGAAGTGAACGTAATATCTGACGCCTTCACACCGATGAGATTTGCAACAGATTCACGTGCACAATCAACTTTGTACCTTGCCTCTTGCCCTATGCGATGAATGCTCGATGGATTTCCCCAAGTTGTTTCCATCGCGGTACGCACTGCTTCATTTACAGATGGAAGCGGTGCCGTTGTCGCGTTATTATCAAGGTAAATATGACTACTCATTCTGTTGCATTGTATCGGTAGATGCTGGAGAAAGATGGATGTTTACCGTGACAAACCATGCCAGCAGTGCAACTCCGCTACAGATGAGGAATATCCATTCAGGAGAGTCTCCAAATAGTGGACTGAGCAACCAATAAAACAATGAACCTATAGCCATGAATGAAAATGAAATGGCGTTCGATGTCGCAAGAACTCGACCTCGCTCACTTTGGGTCGGCAACATCTGCATGAGCGATTGCAGTGGAACAACGAACAAACCAGAAGAAACACCAAGAATGACAAGACAAAGAAGAACACCCAAATATGTTTGCGGTATGACACTTGCAATTGATAGAGAAAGAACCATGCCGATTGGTGCAATTTTAGAAATACCTAACCGAATGGCGCCTTTTGAAACAAAACCTGCTAAAAGTGAGCCGCCACCCACTGCAATACCGATTGACGCGAGGAGGTAAGAAAGTTCAGAATCTGAAACATCTAACACCTTTCCATATTCAGTAATCACAAGTAGAACAACTGTCGCAAGTAAGTAAAACAGCGCCCAAGCACTCGCAATCAGTATCAATGGCGATGCGCACATGTCCTTACCAGTGCGAATGTACGTAGAAAATGGCTCCACTGGAATTCTGGCTTTTGGCTTCATCCGTGTTAACGAAGGTAACCAAACAATTGCCAGAACGCCGAACACTGCTACTGAGGTTAGCACAATTCCCGGTAACCACACTTGTAATGTTGAACGAGATTCCACTAGTAAGAAATCGCTTACGATTCCGCCAACTAAGATCCCAACAATGATTGCCACGTTCGTTGTCATGTTGAGAATGCCGTTGGCTCGACTTACATTCTCTTTGGGAACTATTTCAGGAATCATGCCGTACTTGGCTGGACTAAAAAAAGTTGATTGAGTTGCAAGCAAAATCATTGCAACTGCAGCAAGCCAAAAGTTGTTTGTAACAAAACCAACTCCAGCCATCATTGCGATTGGAATTTCGAACCATTTCATGGAAACTGAGATAATCTTCTTTGAAAATTTATCTGCAACAGGACCAGCCCACCCAGAGAAGAGGATAAACGGAACGAAAAGGCACAATGCAATCAAACCCTGACCGCCCTCTTCTCCTAATTTTCCTTCCCAGATACCACCGGTTACAACTGCGAACCCTAAGATCGTTTTGAGTATGTTGTCATTTGCAGCCCCCATGAATTGTGCTACGAGCAACGCGGTTAGTCCCCTTTGGCTTCCCTTCTGTTTCAATGGTGTTCCATGGTTGTTCACAAGCCACACCATACCCCATTTAGAGGGCGTACCAAAGAGACGTGGGGAAGAAAAAGCTCACCACGCCTCTTAGGCAACACGTTTCGAATTTTTCGTCCTATGAATTAGTCCGGAACACTCATCTCAGAAGAATCATCCCCATTCGTTTCAGCTTCCTGCGATTGAGGATTATCTAGAACACCACGGGTAATTAATACCTTCGTTTTGATTTCTTCAAACAACTCTGGATTGTCTGCGATGAATTGTTTTGAGTTTTCACGACCTTGGCCCAAGCGGGTTTCGCCATAACTAAACCATGAACCACTCTTTGCGACAATACCATCCTCTACAGCGAGGTCGATAAGATCTCCGGTAAGACTGATGCCTTCGTTGAACATGATGTCAAACTCAGCGGTTCGGAATGGTGGTGCCGTTTTGTTTTTCACAACGCGGGCTCGCACTCGATTGCCAATGGGGCGGTCGCCATCTTTGATGGAGCCAATCCGGCGGATATCCACTCGTATCGATGAGTAAAATTTCAGCGCTCGACCACCTGGTGTTGTTTCAGGGCTTCCGAACATCACACCAATCTTCTCGCGGATTTGGTTGATGAAGATGACCATGCAATCGCTTTTTGCAATAGCACCTGTAAGTTTACGCATTGCTTGGCTCATTAAACGCGCTTGTAACCCAACGTGTGTTGCACCCATTTCGCCTTCAATCTCTGCTCTTGGAATGAGTGCAGCAACTGAGTCAACAACAACGACATCAACAGCATTTGAACGCACAAGCATTTCACAAATTTCGAGCGCTTGTTCGCCTGTATCTGGTTGAGAGACTAAGAGTGCATCAACATCGACACCGAGTTTTTTAGCCCACATTGGATCGAGCGCATGCTCTGCGTCGATAAATGCTGCAATGCCTTGCTTCTGAGCTTGTGCAACAACATTAAGAGCTAATGTGGTTTTACCAGAAGATTCAGGGCCAAAGACTTCAATAACACGACCGCGTGGCATTCCATTTCCACCGAGTGCCAAGTCCAAACTGATTGCACCTGTTGAAATTGCTGGGATTGATGCAATATCTTCACCGTTGAGCCGCATGATTGCACCGTTACCGAACGCTTTATCAATTTGAGATAGTGCATTTTCTAACGCCTGCACTTTCCCCTTATCTTCTATCGTTGCATTCGACTTCGTTGCCATATCTTTCCCTGCCTTCCTTGGTTCTTTTAAGGTGCTTCCTGCACCGGGTTTCGCACTTGTTCTACTTGAGGATACGATACCGCCCTTTTTCCGATTTTCAGCACCGTTTGCTGTTTTTCGGTTGGATTTCTTTACTTTTCCGTTTTTTGTCGTTGTTGCTGTTGCCATCTGTTCGTGCTCCTTCACTAGCATCTATTTGTTAGGTTTACGGTAGGATGACAGAAACATCGGCTATGTCAACCAATGTTCGGTAGTTATTCGGTATCTTTCTTCCATTTTCGTTCAAAAACAGGGTTTTTAGTGACACTATGTCGTCAGTTTACAACTCATTGGACTCGACAAGTCCACCTTCCCAGTTGGGAGTAGGCGGTGACCACTGTGATAAATCTTCGCTCGCAAACCATGCAATGGTCTTCTGTAATCCGTCCCGCAATGTAATAGTCGGCTCCCATCCAACCGTCGAGGTCGCCAACGTGATATCCGGCTGTCGTTGTAAGGGGTCATCTGCGGGCAATGGCTTCATCACCAACTTGGAGTTGCTGCCCGTTAACTCGATGACCAGTGCCGCAAGTTCAAGCATCGTAAACTCCACCGGGTTACCAAGATTTATTGGTCCAGTCGCTTCTTGAGCGTCCATCATGGCAAGGAACCCATTAATCAAATCATCAACATAGCAAAACGAGCGAGATTGTTGACCATCGCCAAAAATTGTGAGGTCCTCACCCGCAAGTGCTTGGCGAATAAAATTACTGACAACACGACCATCAAACGGATGCATGTGCGGCCCATACGTATTAAAGATTCGAGCAACTTGTATATCTACACCATGACAACGGTGGTAGTCGAACATTAAGGTTTCAGCTACACGCTTGCCTTCATCGTAACATGCTCTTAATCCAATTGGATTGACGTTCCCTCTGTACGATTCTGGTTGAGGATGGACGGTTGGGTCTCCATACACTTCACTCGTTGATGAGTGGAAAAGTTTCGCTTGATATCTCTTCGCAAGTTCAAGTGTATGAACTGCACCAAGTATACTTGTCATCGTTGTACAAATTGGGTCATATTGATAGTGTCCCGGAGCCGCTGGACACGCTAAGTTGTAAATCGTATCGACCTCAATATCAATCGGATTTTGTACATCTTGCTCACAAAATTCGAACTGCTCATACTCGAACAGAGGAGCAATCGTCTCTTTTCGACTCGTAAAGAGATTATCCAGACAAATCACATGCTCGCCACGATCCAGAAGCCGTTTGCATAGGTGCGAACCCAAGAATCCAGCACCACCAGTCACCAATGTTCTTTGTGTCATACCGTGCAGGATACGCGAGGATGCGTGTAGAGTGTTGTCATGCGAATAGGCGTTGGGACAATGACAGGCACAAGCATGGATGGCATCGATGCTGTTGCTGTCCACATCGATGGGACAGGTGTTGATATGAAAGCAACGTATCTTTCGATGGCATCTGTAGAAATGGGTGAATTGCGAGATACATTGCAACAGTTAGCCATGAACGATGTGCCAACGAAGGTAGGCGAATCTGCTGCATTGGCATTGGGAAATCTCACGACTAAGGCAATACAGGCGTTGCACCTTCAACACATTGACTTCATCGCACTTCACGGACAAACGATTTTCCACAAACCACCAACGAGCATCCAACTCATCAATCCCGAACTGGTTATTCGTACGTTCGACTGCAGCGTGTACACCGACCCAAGGCGGCAAGATCTGCTTCTTGGGGGCGAAGGGGCCCCAATCACTCCGCTTGCTGATTGGGTAATGTTTCGAAGTGAAGATGAGTCAACGGCAATCGTAAACTTGGGTGGCTTTTGCAATGTCACTTTACTACCAGCGGGCTGCACAACAAGTGACATTGAAGGCTTCGATGTATGCAGTTGTAACTTACTTCTCAACACAATCTCCCAACATGCATGGAATGAACCTTTTGATCGTGATGGAACGCACGCCCTTCAAGGAACAATCGATTCGCATGTGAAGGAAAAAATCCTTCAAGCACTCTCTGCACAACATACAGCGAACCGCTCACTTGGTACCGATGATGAACTTGGAGAGTATGCACTCGATCTTGGCAAGCACCTTACGCCAGAAGATCTCTTAGCAAGTGCAACTTCAGCAATTGGAGCGTGCATCTCTCAAGCGGTGGTTAATATAGACCGTGTTTTCTTGGCCGGCGGCGGCATTCACAACAAGTCCCTCTTCGGCCACATTCGAAACCAAGGCACAACCGATGTTTTAGGTGTCCCAACACAGGCAAGAGAGGGAATGGCCATGGCTATTCTCAGCGCGCTTGCCCAAGATGGCGTCTCAATCACATTGCCTCAAATCACAGGCAGACGTTGTGTAAAGGAAACTGTTGGGTGGACTCAAGTCAACCCATAAAGTGGCTTGAGTTTACCTTCAAGGTGACGCATGAGAGGGTCTGCTGACAACGGTTTGCCCGTCACGTGTTCACAAAGATATGCAGCACGATACCGTTGTCCATGCCGATGAATATTTTCGTTCAGCCACGTTTTTAGTGTTCCAAACTCACCATTCTCAAACTGACCATACATGTCAGGATGATCTTCCATTGCTTTTTCAAAGAACTGAGCGGAATAGAGATTTCCCAATGTGTACGTCGGGAAGTACCCAATCGCAGCCATTGACCAATGGATATCTTGCATACATCCCTTTGCATTATCT
>CAZVAE010000109.1:0-6167 GCA_964624985.1 uncultured Isosphaeraceae bacterium
ATATATGTTCTCCCAATTGCACTTCAGACTTAAATCATGAGGTAAATTTAAATGTAAGCGACTTGCTTGCAATCATTGCTGCTTGGGGCATTGACTGTGATGGCTGCTCTGAAGATGTAAATGATGACGCGAATGTGAATGTCGCCGATCTACTCATCGTGATTGGCGACTGGGGACCGTGTGAGTAAGTTGCAGTCCCCTGCTTTTAATGCTTTTATTACTAATTTGATGTGTTCAGGTAGGTGTAGCCAATTGGCAAGAATTACTCGATTGAATCAAGAGGTATAGAAGCATTACATTCTATACCCTTGTCAACAACTTTAATCTCAGAATCACCCTTTAGGTAGCAAGAAAGGTATCAGTCGCTTGCCAAAAGGATTCAAGTTTGTCGATGCGGTCACGTGATTCTTCTTCGCGTTGTTTGACAACTTGCGCAACTAAGAGTTCTGCTGCGATTACTGCTGGTACGGAACTATCAAAGGGGCCTACCGCTGGAATCTTGACATCTAGACGTAACTTTGTCAGCGACGCGAGTGGCGAAAGTGGCCCGTCTGTAACTGCAAGAATTTGCACGCCAAGCCCCGCTAGTGCCCTTGCAGCGAGCACAGATGCTCTTCGATACCTTGCAAAGTCAATCACGACCGCAACATCGTTATTGTTGGCGCAGCAAATTTTTCGACTCGCTGAATGCTCGTCAGCAATGTGAACTCGTCCACGTATCATTGATAATCCACTGTGCAACACGTGCGCTCCTGCCATAGATGTTTCACCGGAGACAATCCAAATGTTTTCTGCAGTTCCAAGAGCAGAAGCAAAAGAACGAAGCGCCTGCTCATCAATCGATGCAAACGAAGCATGAATCGAATCGACGAGGGATGTTTGCATTTCAGCAACATCGCCCTTCTCTCCTCGGACTCGTTGGCTTGGGCTATTCAGTACTTGCGTCACATCATCACGAACATGTTGCTGCAATGCCGCAAACCCATCGAACCCTAATTTTGTCGCAAATCGAACAATCGTAGCTCTGCTTGTGTTCACTTTGGCAGCAAGTTCAGATACTGTTCCAAAAGAAACAAGTGCTGAATCTGCAAGAATGACTTCTGCAATTCGCC
The DNA here is from genome assembly GCA_964624985.1 of uncultured Isosphaeraceae bacterium. Classification (GTDB taxonomy): domain Bacteria; phylum Planctomycetota; class Phycisphaerae; order Phycisphaerales; family SM1A02. The sequence goes on from CAZVAE010000109.1 coordinate 1,113, forward strand.
TCTCTGCTGGCGTTAACTGGTCATTTACCGCGGCAATGTAGTTTTTTATACTCATTTCTTGAACACAAATGTACTATTTGTTACATTATGCATAATATATTGTACAGTTTGTTACATAAGAAACAATGACCGATAACACCTATTTACAGAGAGCGCCCAATGACTGACAAGTTGACGTATACCCCAACAAAGCGAGAGAAAGAGTTTTTAGACAGTGTTGAAAGCCCAAAGTATCAACGCGACATTGCCAATGGATTGAATCCATTCTTTTCAGACAAAGCACCTGAAGAAATGCAGGGATTTTACACAACGAGTGAAATCGATGCGTTACGTGTTCTTAAAGACACGGACCGTGATGTCGAACACCGCATGCCTGTGAAAATGACAAATCACTACTTCAACATTGCGAAGAACAGCAAGGCAGTGCAAAAAATTGTGAAGGCATCGCCAGAAGAAACTGAAGACCTTTGTGGCTCTGAAGATCCTGGGTACCAAATGGATTACTCCCCTGTCGAGGGCTTGCTACACAAATACGAAATGGGGCTGATGTATGTCATCTCGACGTGTTCATCACACTGTCGTTTTTGCTACCGAGAAGAGTTGATTGCACGCAAAGAAGTGGAACGGCATGATGGTTCCGTGGCAAAGAAACAACTTGCGCAGATTCCAATCATCGTTAATTACATCAAGGAACACAACGCTGCTGTAGAAGCCAATGGTGGTATTCACCCTGAAACTGGCCGAGAAAAGTTGCGAGAAATTCTGTTGTCAGGTGGCGACCCCCTTGTTCTAAACAATTCAAAAATTGCTGCGTGGTTATCAGCCCTTTCTGAAAGTGGAATCGAAGCAATTCGAATTGGTACAAAGGAAATGGCGTTTTATCCAGAACGGTTTGATGAATCGTTCCTGACCATGCTCGATAATTTTCATGCCACGTATCCAGAAGTTGGCCTTCGTGTTCTGATTCACTTCAACCATCCTGACGAATTCTTAGCAAAAGATGAAAATGGTGAATACATTAAAGATGAATCTGGCATTTACAAATGGATTCCCGCAACAGACAAGGCAATGAAAGGCCTAGTCTCACGCGGTTGGATTAGCGTCGAAAATCAATCGCCAATCATCAAAGATGTCAATGATGACGCGGATAAACTTCGCATTATGCAACGTGCACTAAAACGAGTTGGTGCAGAGAATCACTACTTCTTCTGCGGCCGAGACATTATTGCACACCGCTACTTCAATGTTCCTATCGAAACTGCTTGGCAAATCTTAAACAACTCACAAAAAGGACTTTCAGGGGTCGAAGCACACGCACGATTATCGATTACACACTACCTTGGCAAAACCGAGGTTGCAGCTGTAACGAACGAGCCAATCCCTGGATTGGCTGGAAGTGAAAACGGTGTCGTCATCCTCAAATTACTTCGAAACGCTGCAGACGCACCACTTCGGGGAAAAGTTTGTATTGTTGGCAGAAACCCAGATGCAATATGGTTTGATGATTATGAAGACCGAGTACTCTTTGATGAAGCAGGCCTTTTCGATTACGCTCGAGTCCGAGAAGTTGTGAGTAATGAATAAAGAAGTTGAGAGTCCAGCACAATCTGTTGCTGATATTTCTGACGGAGACACTGTGATGATTGGTGGCTTTGGAGAAGCAGGAAGCCCAATTGAGTTGATTCACGCCCTCATTGACCAAGGCGCAACAAATCTTACTGTTATCAACAACAACACTGGCAGTGGTGAAGTTGGACTTGCAGCACTGATTCAGGAATGCCGAGTCGCCAAGATGATTTGCTCCTATCCAAAGACAGCAAACTCTACTGTGTTTCCAAAGTTATATAAGGATGGTGACATTGAACTTGAACTCGTTCCGCAGGGAACACTCGCGGAACGTATTCGCGCAGGTGGTTCAGGTATTCCCGCCTTTTATACACCAACCTCAGTTGGCACGCCACTCGGCGAAGGCAAAGAAGTACGAAACATCCATGGTCGTGACTATGTGCTGGAATATGGCTTAACTGCGGACTTCTCGCTCATCAAAGCAAAAACAGCGGACACACACGGCAACCTTCTTTACAACAAGACAGCTCGAAACTTCGCACCCCTGATGGCGATGGCCGGCAAGGTCACAGTTGCCCAAACTGAACACTTTGTAGAAGCCGGTGAACTTAATCCTGAATGTATTGTGACCCCCGGTATTTTTGTGCAAAGAATTGTAACCGTTGAAGACCCCTTGCTCGAATCCATTCTAGTTGCCCAAGGAGTTTCATACCCATGAGCACCTCACAAGATTCGATTCACGGCCTATCGCGAGACGACATGGCAAGACGCCTTGCGCAAGATATTGCTGATGGCTCCTATGTGAACTTGGGCATCGGCATTCCTGAACTTGTGACGAAGTTTGTTCCAGAAGGAAGAGCGTTCATTTACCACACTGAAAATGGATTGCTTGGCATGGGACCATCGCCAGAAGAAGGCACGGGCGATCCCGAACTTATCAATGCTGGCAAAAGACAAGTCACTGCACTTCCGGGTGCTGCGTACTTTCATCACGCCGATAGTTTTTCCATGATTCGTGGTGGGCATCTTGACTTAAGCGTCCTTGGCGCTCTTCAAGTTTCATGTGGTGGCGACCTTGCGAATTGGTCAACAGGAGGTCCAGATGCAATTCCTGCCGTTGGTGGCGCGATGGATTTAGTTGCTGGTGTAAAGAATGTCTTTGTCATTACGCAACATTGCACAAAAAATGGTGAACCAAAACTTGTTGAGCAATGTACGTTTCCATTAACTGGCGTTGGTGTCGTGAATAGAATATACACAGACCTTGCAGTCATCGAAGTGACAAACGATGGCTTTCAATTGATTGAGTTAAGTCCAAACGTTCCATTTGAGTACGTGCAAGAACGAACTGGCGCGCCTCTTCTTCCATTGAAAGGTGAAACCAGATGAGCCGTAGCGAAGAACTGTATGAACGTGCATTACAAGTTCTCCCCGGAGGCGTCAGTCGAAACACTGTCCTTCGAACCCCTCAGCCATACGCAGCGTACGGCGAGGGATGCGAACTTGTTGACCTTGAAGGTGTATCACGCACCGACTTTTCAAACAATATGGCTTCGCTTCTTCATGGGCACGCGGACCCAGACATCGTTGCCTCGGTCACCGCACAACTGCAACGTGGCACCGCATTCACAATGGCGACTGAAATTGAAGTTGAGTTTGCTGAACATCTTTGCAGTCGCAACGATTCGTTTGACAAAGTTCGCTTTGTGAACTCCGGAACGGAAGCGATTATGGCGTGCTTGAAAGCATCGCGTGCATTTACAGGCAAACCAAAAATTGCAAAGGTTGAAGGTGCGTACCACGGACAATACGATTATGCAGAAGTGAGTCAAACACCCAGCCCTGAAAACTGGGGAGACCTTGATGCCCCCAACAGCGTCCCTGTTGCCCACGGCACCCCCGAATCTGCCTTGAACGATGTTGTCATCATTCCTTTTAATGATATTGATCGAGCAATTACACGGCTCGATGCACACAAAGATGAAATTGCGTGCGTTCTGCTTGATCTCATGCCACACCGTGTCGGCCTTCGACCTGCCGATGCGAACTTTGTTGAAGCAATCCGAAGTTGGACAAGCAAACATGGAGCGTTGCTCGTGTTTGATGAAGTGATTACGTTCCGTAGCGAGTTTGGGGGCCTGCAAGAACGGTATTCCGTTGCTCCAGATTTAACTGCTCTGGGCAAAGCAATTGGTGGCGGTTTCCCTGTTGGAGCACTTGCTGGACGCAAAGATGTGATGGACGTTATGAATCCAAACAATACGCCCCTGCTCTTTCCACATTCAGGCACCTTCTCTGCAAATCCAGTTACGCTGACAGCAGGTCTTACAGCAATGAAGAAATTTGATAGAGATACCATCGCTCGCTTAAACGCACTCACAACAAAAGCAGTCACAGGTATTGAATCGGCCATTGCTGAAACAGCTGCAACAGCATGCGTCACTGGTGCTGGCTCAATGTTTCGAATTCACTTCAAAGAAACTTCGCCAGTGCATTTCCGCGAAGCATTTACAAGTGATGAAGAGAATCAGAAAACGAAAGTCATGCTCGACCATTTGTTTGACGCTGGCTTTGTCATGATTAACACCTGTTCGGGTGCTCTTTCAACACCGATGAGTGAAACGGAAGTCGACGGACTTGTATCTGCCATACACAGTGGGCTAGAAAGTCAATAACAGCAAAAGATTGAACAGTTCTTCACGCCTGCGCTTTTTGCTGTTAACTTCAATACAAGACGAGCAGCGAACCAAGCCAACACAAGATAGAGTGGCATTTCAATCCAAAGCCACACTGGTGCGGGAAGCATTAAAATGTTGATGACTCCACCAATCAATGTGATAACGCCAACAATCATTGCAACGCACATTGCATGCTGCCTAGAAATGAGCGCAGCCACGAAGCCACCAATAAATGCTTGACTTAGATGTGCAACAAGAACCAATATAAACGCACTTTGAGGAAGTGACTTCACCCAATCAATAAGAACATCTTTGTTTTCAGGTTGCAACAGTGAATCAAACGTGTATCCGTCAGGCAACGGGTACATTGAAAGATTTATCATCACAATCCACCAATTCGACATTATACCTATAATCAATCCAACAACAACAGCGATAATCGCAATCAATATTCGCATCATAAACGTCCTTTCTAAAAATAGGATACCATGAACAGAACAGGGCATTTCGTAGTGATTTAGTGATTCAAAATGAATAGTGGAAACCAATGACCAAAATTACAGTTCAAGAACAGCCAGAACAACAAGAAAAAAACAGAATTGGAGTGGTTGGTCTGGTTCTATCTATCATTGGATTATGTCTCTGTGGTTTTTGGCTGTTCACGATTCCAGGACTTATTCTGTCACTCATTGGGCTCCGTAAAGAACCCCGTACCGCTGCAACAACAGGTGCAATCATTGGTGGTCTTGGCGTTCTTATCTTTCCGCTTATTGTGGCAATTCTCTTACCTGTAATTGCAGCTGGCACGAAC
>CAZVAE010000110.1:0-6119 GCA_964624985.1 uncultured Isosphaeraceae bacterium
CCCTCCCAAATGATTGCCGCATCATCACCGTGTCCCATATTGATCTGACGATCAATGCAGTTATGACATACATTTGTCTTACCTCCATCAAACCAACGTGCATCTGGAAACTCACCAGAGCAAACACTATCCCACCGTTCAAACCAATCGAGTTCATCTGCGACATCGGCCCAAAAGGAATCTGGATCTTCAATCGACCTGTGATAAAGCGTTTTATATTCGTCCATCGAATCGATATACGCCCCACCTACTCGTTCCCCAAAACCATCTTGAGGAGAAAAAATCCGGTCTTCATGTAAGATTGATTCAATGTTGCCAGCTTGTTGATTTGTCATCGTTGTGCTCCGATTATGTTCCAATCATATTGCCTCATGATACGATTTACCTCCGGCTTTTGCGTTTGCCCTTGGCTTTAGAGTTTGATTTTTTCCTTTTACGTTGTTGTGAATTCCGTCTGGGTTCATTTGGTTCAATGATTTTTTCAATATGCCTCTCAGGCATTTTGTTAATCATGAGTTCCATTTGCCTCGATGGTAAGTCAATGCCCGAAATCTGTACTTTTACTCGATCGCCTACTGAGAGTACAGCACCGCTTTTTTCAGCAACAATCCGTCCAATTCCTTCAAGTTGTACCCATCGATCTGCTCGTTTTGTCGAGCGAGTAATTGTGTCGTATCTTGCAAGTCCTTCAACTAGGAAACGCTCAAGTGATACAAAAACGCCGGATGATGAAAAGCCTGTGACTATTCCCGAAAACTCATCACCAAGATGATCTTCATACAAAAATTGCAGAACTAAGTACGTTCTTAAAGAACGCTCAGCTTGTTCTGCGTTTCGCTCAGTAGAAGAACATTGTTCTCCAACTTGTACAAGTTCGCCCTCGTCTCGGACACGAGAATCTTCTTGAATCGATTGCATAAGTGCGCGTCTTGCCTTGCCGCCTTTGATCGAAGCCCCATTTTCGGTTGCGTCAAGATATGCAGCGAGTGTTCTGTGTACTGTTAAGTCGGGGTACCGACGGATAGGGCTTGTGAAGTGCGCATAGTGCTCGCTTGCCAATGCAAAATGCCCTTCTTCAGTTGGGCTATATGTTGCCTGTGTTAGGGTTCTTAGCACAGCAAAGTGAATTGCCCTAGAAGCATCGCTCTCTTTAGTTGCTTGAAGTAACCGTTGTAAATCTTCTCGAGATGGTTCTTCGGGAAGTCCTACTCCAACGCTCTTTGCAAAGAGTCTGAGTTCTTCCACATCTCTAAATTTGGGTTCAGGATGGACCCTTCTTAAAAGTGCAATGTCTAGCCCCGAAAACGTTCTTGCGACTGCTTCATTCGCCTCAACCATAAACATTTCGATGATCCTGTGAGTGAACGCGTTGTCTTCAGGATGTGCATCGACAACATGCCCCTGATCATCAAATTCAAGAACGACCTCGGGTAGTTGCAACTCGATCATTCCATCTCGCCTTCTTCTTGATAGTAACGTTTTAGCAAGTGTGTTTGCTTGCTGCAGTGCTTCGAGTAACTCCGGAGCGTAAGCACCTCCTGTTACTGCATGCTTCCTTGCTTCTTTTTCGTTGCCGTCTATTAGTGCTTGCGCTTCAATATATGTCAGGCGCTTTGCTGAGCATATAACTGCGTTACTAAAGCGATGTCCGATTGCTCTTCCTTTCGAATCGAAGCGCATGAATACAGATTTAGTCCATCGCCGAACACCCTCTTGTAAGGAGCAAACGCCGTTTGATAATATCTCAGGGAGCATAGGGACAACATACCTGGGTAAGTACACACTGTTTCCACGTTCTAATGCACCAACATCCAATGCGCATTCTGCAGGGACAAAGCTTGCGACATCAGCAATATGTACACCGAGTTCCCACTCGCCGGTTTCTTGATCATACAACACGTGAATTGCATCATCGAAATCTCGGGCATCAGGTGGGTCAATTGTAAAGATGAACGTATCTGTTAAATCTTCGCGGTCCTCATCACTCGTATTTTCAAAATGATTGGACGCATTTCTAGCTTCCTCTTTCGATTCCTCATCGAAATCATCGTGTAATCCATATGCGAGAATCACTGCTTGGGTTTCAACATCTGGTCTGCCAGCTTCTCCAAGAACTCGAGTTATCACTCCTTCACCGTAGTAGTCCTTTTCTGGGAAGTGCAACATTTCGAAAACAACTTTGTCACCTTCTTTTGCGTTCTTTGCTTGTACATCGCGAATGATGATGGGGTCATGTAACTCTCGTCCGTCTGGGTGAGCAAACCAACCCTTTCCTCGCTTTACAATCGTGCCGACAAACTCACCTCGGGCTCGTTCCATCACCTCAACTACTTTTCCAGAACTGCCCCTTCCCTTTTTCCACTTGTTCGATTGAGAAACAGCTACACGTACTGTATCTCCCGAAACAGCATCCCCCTCTGCGCCTGAAGCAATGTATACATCACCTTCACGATAACTTTTTGATGGAGTTACAAAGCCAAAACCTCGCTTGTTAGAGCGATATGTGCCTTCAATCTCGTCAGGAAGGGAAGGTAACCGCACGCAATGATCTCTGCCAAGTTCTATCAACCCATCTTCTTCTGCTTTTAAAAGTACTTCATCGAATGCTTTTCGGTGCGTATTGCTAACACGCATTTCTTTAACGAGATTCCGTATGAGTGTAGGTTTATACCCCTCGTGCGATAGATGATCTAACAATTGATTTAAGAGGTGCAGAGGCATTCGTAAATGCTACTCCTTCTTGGTAGTTGTAGATTTGTCTTTTGATTTTTTCTCATCTTTTTTAGGTTTACTAGAATCTTTTTCTGCTTTTGCATCATTCTTGTAGGAAGCACTTCGATAATCCGTCTCGTAAAAACCGCTCCCTTTAAATACCACCGCTGAACCAGATCCAATGAGTCGTTTTAATGTTAACTTTCCACACTCTTTGCATTTTTTCTTTACTGGTGCGGACATTTGCTGGAACAACTCAAAACTGTGCCCACAATTCTGGCATTGGTAATCATACGTTGGCATAACTATGCGCTGACTGTTACTTTTGCTGGACTTATCACAATGTCATCGAGTTTAAAACCGGATTGCAGTACCATCACGATCTGGTCTGGTTGCATCTCTGGACTTTCTTGCCTGAGCATTGCTTCGTGCAATTGTGGATCAAAAGTGTCACCTACATTAGGGTTAATCGAAGTCACTCCACATTCAGCAAGTCCTTGAATGAGGGTATCTCGTGCCATTTTGAAACCATCCACAACTGCATCGTCATTTGCGTGTTCGATTGCTAGATTAATCTGTTCAATAGCGGGTAGAAGTGAACGGACTATTTGAGCTTTGCCGTTTTTAGTTGCTCTAGATTCATTCTCAACACTTCGGCGTTGGTAATTCTTAAAATCTGCTAATGCTCGGAGTTTTGCATCCGTTGCGTCTTCTAGTTCGAGTTTTAGTTGTTCGACTTCTGACAGTTCTTGCTCAACGACTTCTTCAGTTGATTCAATGAATTCTTCAGAAGATTCTTTATTCGTCATCATTGTTAAAATCCTCGTTCTGCCGGTTTTTCCCGCCAGTGACTGCGTCCTTTATTTTTTCCCAGAAAGATGGTTCTTCATCGTGTATAGGTATATGCTCTGAATCAGCATATTGTTCTAGAAGATCTCGTTGGGTGTCGGTTAATTTTTTAGGTATAAAAAGACGAACTACGACAACAAGATTACCTCTGCGACCACTTCTTAAATCAGGTAGACCAGCGTCTTCAATCCTGAATATTTCGTTTGTTTGCGTTCCACTAGGAATATCGAGTTCGTACGTTCCATCGATCGACTCTACTTCGATTGTTGCACCAAGGGCAAGTTGTGTAAATGCTACCGGTACAATTTTGATGAGGTGATCTCCATCCCGTTCAAACCGCTTATCTTCTTTTACTCGTACAACTACATGAAGGTCACCTGAAGTGCCAGCACCATCCTGAGAAACATCTGGTGCTGGTGGTTCACCTTCACCTGAGACTCGTATTGCCTGACCATTGTGAATACCTGCAGGGATTTTAACTTTCAGTTGTCTGTGTACTGCAGTTCTACCTTTGCCGTGACAAGCTTCGCATTTTTCTGTGACAACTGAACCACGTCCTTGGCATGTTGGACACGCAGATACCATTCGGAACATTCCGCCCAAACCCGCCTGTGCTACTTTTCCCTGTCCCTGACACGTTGAACACGTAGCAGGTGTTGTTCCTGGCTTACCCCCAGAACCAGAACATGGCTCACAGACTGCAAGACGGTCGAACTCGACTTCTCGCTCAGTTCCTTTAAGAACTTCTTCCAGTGTGACTTCGACATCTGTCTCTAGGTCATACCCGCGTCGCTCTCTTGTTCTACCTCTACTTCCACCGAAACCACGACCACCACCGAGAATGTCATTGAACATTGAGAAGATGTCTTCAACATTCATTGAGTTGAAGTCATGTGCTGCATGCCCCCGACCTCGCAATCCTTCGTGGCCATACTGATCGTAGATTGTTCTCTTTTGGGTATCAGAGAGCACCTCGTACGCTTCTGAACATTCTTTAAAACTCTGTTCAGCTTCACGATCGTTTGGATTACGATCTGGGTGATACTTCATTGCTAAACGGCGATAAGCGCGTTTAATCTCCGTAGCATCGGAGGTACGAGTCACACCCAAAACTTCATAATAACACCGTGTAACAGTCATCGCATGAAAGAAATGTGCTTAGAAGATTGCTTGCTCAATTGGATCACAGTCATCAGCCAATTCTGTCACAACGACATCTGTTGTGAGCAATAAACCTGCAACTGAGGCTGCATTCTGAATTGCCGTGCACACAACAAGTGCGGGATCAATGATGCCAGCTTCAACAAGGTCTTCATATTTTCTAGTACTTGCGTTAAAACCAAAACCACCAGTGCCATCTTTGATTTTTTCGACAATGACATCGCCATCATCTCCACCATTTGCAGCAATAATTGAAGATGGTGTTTCAAGGGCCGTTGCAAGAATGTCAAAACCAAGTTTTGCATCACCTTTTGCATTTTTTCTTGCTTTTTCAAGTGCTTCGATTGCTCTGATGTAAGCAACACCACCACCTGGGACATAGCCCTCCAGTGCTGCTGCTCTAGTTGCAGCAAGTGCATCTTCGACACGATCTTTGCGTTCTTTCATTTCAACTTCGCTAGTACCACCAACTTGTATAACAGCTACACCACCAGTGAGTTTTGCTAATCGTTCTTGTAGTTTTTCTTTATCGTAATCGCTTGTCGAACGCTCTATCTGAGTTGTGATTTGTTTAACTCTAGAGTCAATATCTGATTTTTTGCCAGCGCCTCGAATAATCGTAGTGTTATCTTTTGTGATAACTACTCGCTTAGCACTACCAAGTTCAGACATTTCGATGTCCTCTAGATTACGACCTAAATCTTCTGAGAAAAACTCGCCGCCTGTAAGCGCTGCAATGTCTCCAAGCATTGCTTTTCGACGGTCACCAAACCCTGGAGCTTTCACAGCACAAATGTTAAGTGTGCCACGTAATCTGTTGATGACGAGAGCCGCAAGGGCTTCATTTTCGATGTCTTCAGCAATAAGCAGTAGAGGCTTGCTTGATGTTGCTGTTTTATTCAACAACGGCAACAGGTCTGCGAGATTTGAAATCTTCTTTTCATAAATCAAGATGTTGCAATCTTCAAGTACACATTCTGATGTTTTAGGATCGGTCATAAAATATGGGCTCAAGAATCCCTTATCAAATGCCATACCTTCTACATATTCAAGGGTTGTTTCTGCGGTTTTACCTTCTTCTACTTCTACAACACCTTCTCCACCCACTTTGTGAATTGCCTCTGAAATAATCTTTCCAATCACATCGTCATGATTAGAAGAAACAAGTGCAACTTTATATAAATCATCTTTGCCTTTGCATGTTGTTGACATCGCATTTACAGCGTCAGTAGCAACTTTTGAAGCATCCATTATGCCTCGTTGAACGGTCACTGGATTTGCTCCAACAGTGACGTGCCGCAATCCGTCACTGTAAATTGCATCTGCAAGGATAGTGGCTGATGTTGTGCCGTCTCCAGCAACATCTGCAGTTTTCTTTGCTACTTGGTGCACCATCT
>CAZVAE010000111.1:0-6082 GCA_964624985.1 uncultured Isosphaeraceae bacterium
GCGTGGCTGATTATATCAGCAGCATTTTTGCGCATGTTTGCGCTTCCACTCGAAAAGGTAAAGTCGCTTCCAAAACGAATCATGCCAGTCTCTGCATTGAACCACATGTCATCCGGATAAGTTGCTGCAAGGGCTGCAAGTTTACGTTGGGTAGCAATTGGTAATGGTCCGAATTTGATGTCAGTGACTGTTGTGAGCAAGTCGTTATTTTCAGTATCAATGGTGTCGAGCTCACTAGCAAGCAAGTCATATTGTCCTTGAAGTGCACCTAGGTTTGCTTCAGCTTGTGCAAGTTGTCGATCGCGTGCTGCAAGTGCGTTTACTGCAGTTTCTCGTTCCGATTGCGCGTTGACGAGTTGCTCTTGTAGTGAATGTGTGGTCGTGCGAGCGGTGTCATACCGATCATGTCGAACACAACCCGTGGCAGAAATGCCGACAAGTGTCATGATGCCCGTTGTATAAAGTAGGGTGTTGCGCATTGTGGGGATCCTCCTCTGTTGGCGCTTATTGTCGGGATCCATCCCGACCTTCGGGTACAGTGTACCAATCATATCAATGAGGAAAAGCCTTTTGAGCCACAGAAATCCTAGAATTCTTATTCATTCACACGCATTAGTTGACTACCGAGGGGTCATCGCAAGCCCCGGTGCACTCCTACTTGAAGGTGATTCCATTATTGATGTAGGCACGCCCCAAGCAATTGGAACTCCTGATGGTGTGCAGTTTACCCAGATTGACAAAGTCGTAACGCCTACTGTTGTGAACGCGCATACTCATTTGGATTTAAGTAAAGTTGGGACTTGCCCACCGAAAAATTCATTTACAGAATGGGTTACAGAAGTTGTATTGCCGATTCGAAGCGATGAAGAAGGAGTGGAAGATGGTGTTCTAAAGGGCATTGCACTTTCGAAAGCAGGTGGTTCTGTCATTGTGGGCGATATTGCGGGTTCTCTTGAAGCAGCAGAAATCGTTCAAGCGAACATGCCCTTCGCACGCTCTTACGTTGAATTGCTTGGGCTTGGGCAGAGACAACAAAGCGCAATCGATCGAATCGATGCTCTGCCAGATCATGTTGATCTCTCGCCACATGCGCTCTACTCTTGTGGCGAACAAGTGTTTCATGCATGTTTTCAAAGCGGAAGAAGAGTTTCTACGCACCTTTCAGAGACGCTCGAGGAGATTGAGAGTGTCCGTGATGCTCATGGTCCACTTGTAGAGCATGCAAAAAAGGTAGGTTCTTGGGATGAAAGTGTTCAACCATGGGGAGAGCATCCCATCGAAGCATTTCTAAAGGTTGCGGGTCAACATACTTGTATTGCAGCACATCTGAATTATCTCGATACCAATCATCTGCCTTTACTTGCGTCCTCGAACATCACAGTCGCATACTGCCCAAGAGCGAGTACATATTTTGGACATACCAATCATCGCTGGAAGGAGATGATTGATGCTGGAATCAACGTTGTGCTTGGAACAGATTCATTGCTTTGCTTAGATACTCCGGATCGAATCAGTGTGATTGACGAGATGAGGTTACTTTACTCTCGGGATGGCGGTGATCCTCTACAACTATTGAACATGGCAACGGTGCATGGTGCTACTGCTCTAGGGTTTGATTCATCACTTGTGACACTTGAAAAAGGTCGAATCGCTGGTCTATTGGCCTTTGAAAACGTACGCGATCCTCTTTCTTCCATATTTGAATCGAGCACGATGCCAACTTGGGTATGTCCTACAGAATCAGTGCAAAATGCGTGATTTTACGCAAAAAAAGGTTGCTCTATGGCACTTTTGCTAAATTCGCCGATATGATTGCGTCCTCTTATGAGTCAACTTTCAATTCCCATCCCGCTAGATTGGACCACAATCGCACAGGGCACGCCTTAAGCTCCTGCTGCTTTTACTTTCGTACAAGAAGGTTTAGGGTATACAACGGGTTTATTCATCGAGCAAGAGTTTGCTTCGTATGGACTGGATGAGTTAGATCGCCATGTTTCAGGCCAACAACTTTGTATGGGGTTGCGAGATTTTGCCATTGAACAGTTTGGGTTTTTAGCACCTGTTGTCTTACAACACTGGGGAGTCCATCGTACAGAAGATTTCGGTGCGATTGTATTTCGATTGGTGGACTTGGAAATACTTCGAACGAGCCCACAAGATTCTGAAGAAGATTTCCGAGCGATCTTCCAATTTGATGAAGCGTTTCACAAACGAGAATTGGTTGAGAGTATCGGTGCGAACCAGTAAGGCTCATCGCTAATGGCTGGCGACTCAGAAGAAACAACACAACACGACATTACAAAATTGCATTTATGGCAGATTCAATGGGTGCGTGATTTGATTCTCATCTTATGTGTCATTGGTGGGGTTTGGCTTGGATACGCAATGCGAAACATTACTGTGCCTCTTCTCGTTGCACTTTTACTTGCATATCTTTTTGAACCGTTAATCTCTATGCTTGCTGATAATCCGAAATTTCCACTTGGCAGAATACCGGTGATTTCAGGAATTTTGACAATACTAACAGCGGGGGTCCTCTTAGTAATTCTCATTACCCTGCCCCTGGTTGTTTCTCAGACAACAACGCTTGTCCATGATGTTCAAGATGGTCAACTCAGAGTTAAACTTGAACAACTCACAGAAAGTTATGCTCCTGCAAGTGTGAAAGATGAGATCCTTGATTCGGTTTCATTCTTACCATCAGCAACGAATGATCAAGAAGAGAGTGGGGGTGCAAATGTAAAAGAGACAGCAGAATACGCAGCAACGAATTCGCAGTTTGCGAAAATCGCCCGAACCACAGGGGACGTTGCACTTACACTGTTTGGAAAAATTATTGGCTTCGCCATCCTTGCAGTATTGATTCCGTTTTATTTCTTCTTTTTTAGTCTCTGGTTCCCAAAAGTGAAGGAGTTTGCCAGCGGTCTTATTCCTGAATCTGATAAAAGCAAGACTGTTTCATTGCTACGAAAGATGGATGCCGCGGTTGCAGGGTTTGTTCGTGGACGAATCGTCATCGCATTCATCATGGGTACGATATTGGCGATTGGTTGGATGATTGTCGGTGTCCCATATGCAATCCTCTTAGGGATTGGTGTTGGCATCCTTTGCGCGGTTCCTTTTCTCGGGTTGGTCGGTATTCCGCTCTCTGTTGGACTCTTGTTTCTAGATCAGATTGGGTTGTCCGAGTCTCAGCGTATGGCTTGGTGGGGAATCATCGTCTGGCCAATCCTTGTCTTTGCAATCGTCCAAGCACTTGATGGCTGGGTTCTTACGCCTCTTATTGCTGGTAAAGCAACAAACCTAGACCCGGTCACTATTTTTGTCGCAGTTCTTGCGGGAGGAAGTGTCTTAGGTGCATACGGAATGCTTCTTGCCATCCCTGTTGCTGCATGCATCAAAATATTGATACAAGAGGTGTTACTACCGAAGATTCACGCTTGGACAAGAGGGGATGCTGATGATCCTCTTCCATTTGACAATTAAAGAGTAGGGGCAACAATTTAGATTTATTTGCGCTTTCGCTGTTTAAAACGCTTTTTATGGCTCTGTGTTTTGGTGGAGACTCGTCCTCCCATGCCTGCCAAGTCTCCCATCGCTGCAGGATCCATTTCGCCTGCATTTTGAAGTGCAGCCATTTTAGAAGCCATGCCTCCTCCTGTCATTTGTTTCGACATTTTCTTCATCATCTGAAATTGTTTCACAAATCGATTTACATCTATGTTGTTCGTGCCAGAGCCTGCTGCAATTCGTTTGATTCGACTCTTTCCGAGAAGAGAAATATCGTTCCGTTCTTTTTTTGTCATAGAACTCGCAATGGCTTCAATTTGATCAAATTGTTTGTCGTCGACTTGCACATTTTTAAGTGCGGAACCGATTCCAGGGATAAGCCCCAAAATTTGTTTCATAGGACCCATGCGGCGAATTGATTTTAACTGTTTGATGAAATCATCAACAGTCATTTTTCCACTCGCCATTTTCTCGGCAAGTTTCATCGCATCGTCTTCTGAAATCTCCTCTTGAGCTTTCTCGACAAGTGAAACAACATCACCCATTCCAAGAATTCTGCTTGCGATTCTATCTGGATGAAATTCTTCGAATGCATCAAACTTTTCACCAGTGCCCACAAACTTAATTGGAACACCTGTAACCCGTTTTACAGACAGAGCCGCGCCACCACGAGTATCAGAGTCGAACTTTGTCAGAATCACTCCATCAACAGCGAGTTGTTCATGGAATGTGCCCGCAGCATTCACAGCATCTTGCCCAATCATTGCATCGACTACGAGACAGACTTGATGTGGCTGCGATGCATGTTGAACACCCCGTAGTTCCTTCATTAACTCATCATCGATGTGTAAGCGACCTGCAGTATCAAGAATGACAACGTCTGCTTTCTCTTTTTTCGCTTCTTTTACCCCACGTTTGCACACACCAACGGCAACACCAGTCGCAGTTCCATACTCGCCACATTTATCTGGCTCGCTGTAACACGTCACATGACCGACACCTTTCCCATTTGCTTCAACATCTTGAGCGACAACTTCAAGTTGTTCAACAGCAGCG
The DNA here is from genome assembly GCA_964624985.1 of uncultured Isosphaeraceae bacterium. Classification (GTDB taxonomy): domain Bacteria; phylum Planctomycetota; class Phycisphaerae; order Phycisphaerales; family SM1A02. The sequence continues at coordinate 4,567 of CAZVAE010000111.1, forward strand.
GGACGTTGAAGGTCAGCTGCGACAAGGACGACTTTTTTCCCTCGACTTTTGAGGTATGCGGCAAGTTTGCCACACGTTGTAGTTTTACCGGAGCCCTGAAGACCACACATCATGATGATTGTTGGACCGGGATCAACAAGCATGATGTGGCTGTCGACAGGTCCCATGATATCTATGAGACGTTGATTAACAATGCCAATCATCTCTTCGCCTGGTTTTAGCGAAGAGGTCACTTTTGCACCAATGGCATCTTCGACGACACTCTCGCAAAATTCTGTGACAACATCAACGTGGACGTCCGCCTCTAATAGAGCTCGGCGTACATCTTCCATGGCATCACGAACATTTGATTCACTGATTTTTCCACGTCCTGAGAGGTTGCGAATCGTTGAAGTGAGTTTTGATGAGAGTGTGTCAAACATGCTGGTTGGTCATTCTATCATTTGCGGCGAAGCCAAGCTTGCAATGCGTCATGATTCAGACAATTGATGCAATTGTCTGCTGTAGCCCAGCCCCTCCTAGCAGTCAGAATTCCGAATTCTAACTGTTCGAAATCTTCGGGTCTGTGCGCATCCGTATTGATAGCAATCATAGCCCCTCCTTCACACGCTGCACGTACATGTGTGTCTCGCAAATCCAGTCGATAGCTATTTGCATTCAATTCAAGTGCTGTGCTGTGTTCGGAGGCTGCAGAAACTAAGGAGGGAATATCAGGCTCCAAGCCCTTTCGTTTGTTGATAATTCTGCCAGTAGGATGCCCGATGATCTGTACAAAAGGATGTTCAATTGCAGCAAGAAGTCGTGTTGTTGCATCGCCTGCGGATTGATTGAGTGCTGCATGTGGTGATGCAACAACGATATCGAGCATTGAGAGGATGTCATCGTCATAGTCGAGTGACCCGTCTGGCAGAATGTCGACTTCACTTCCTGCAAGGATTGTGATGCCAGGCATGCTTTCGTTCACTTCTCGGATTGCTTCAATGTGCAGAAGCAATCGATCTTTTTTTAATCCATTCGCTTGTGCTTGAGATTGGCTGTGGTCTGTAACAGCAATGGTGTGGTATCCACGCTGAAGAGCAATCGTTGCGAGGTTTTGGATTGACATGTGACCGTCACTTGCTGTGGTGTGGCAATGCAAGTCACAACGAATGTCCTCCATTTCGATGAGTTCTGGCGTTGTTTCACATTCAAACTCTCCTCTGTCTTCTCGAATCTCAGGAGGAATCCATGGTAAGCCAAGCGATGTGTAGATCGCCTCCTCACTCTCACGAATCATATCTGGTTCAAGTGCGTACTCATTGAGTTTCTTTTCTTGTTTGATTGCTCGTTCACGTAATGCGATATTGTGCTCCTTACTTCCTGTGAAATACAAAAGAGCCGCTCCAAAGTTCTCTTCTTGAACAACACGTAAATCAACCTGTATGCCTTGCTCAAGCCGTACGCTACATTTGGTATCACCTTGAGCCAGAATCTTTTCGACTTCAGGTAATGTGCAGAAGGTTGTAGCAAGTTCTTC